>JAOZMQ010000494.1 GCA_029934195.1 Candidatus Cloacimonadota bacterium
TTTTAAATGCTTCATAAACTCCCAGCGTTCCTTCCTGAAAAAGTTCTTCTGCGGTTATTTTGGAATTTATAAAATTCGCCGAAATTTTTCTGATAAGCGGAGTAATTTCTTCCAGCTCTTTTTCAAAATCTAACTTATTTTCGGTAGCCATATTTGAATAGTTGTCCCTTTTCCAAATTCACTTTGAATATTGATTTTCCCATTATGAAGTTTAATAATATGTTTTACAATTGAGAGTCCTAAACCTGTTCCGCCTACTTTTCTGGTTCTGGATTTATCAGCAACATAAAATCGCTCGAATAAGCGGGGAATTTTTTCTTGTTTGATTCCGATTCCGTTGTCGGCAAAATCGATTCTTATAAATTCATTTTCATCCTTAACGGAAATTTTAATTGAACTTTTTTCATCTGAATATTTAACGGCATTATCAATAAGATTAACGAAAACCTGTTCTAATCTGAAAGGGTCGATTTCTATTTTAGGAATTTTGACAAAATCGGTTTTCAATTCAATCTCTTTTTCAATTGCTTTTTGTTCAAAAATATTGATGGAGTTTTGCAGAATTTTTCGGACATCAATTTTTTCTAATGATAATTTTGGAGTAGTTTCTATTTCAGAAAGAGTAAGAATATCATTCACAATATTTATCAAACGATCTGTGTTTCTATTGAGAATTTTTAGATAATAAGAATCTGTTTCAGATGACTCTTCAGCCATTGTTTCCAAAAATCCCTTGATGGAAGTCAGCGGAGTTCTAAGTTCGTGAGAAGCATTTATCACAAAATCTTTTTTTACTTCTTGAAGATTGTTTATTTCGGTGATGTCATACAGCAGAAAAATGGTTGAAGAAGATTTTTGCAGAAATGAACTGCTGCAAAGGTAAAGTTTCTCTCCGATTTTGATTTCTAATTTCTCAACTTTTTTAGTTTTTAAAATACTATCTATTGTTTCGATCAATTGAGAATTATCGATAATTTCCCAATATTTTTTATTCTTGAGATTCACAGTTTGAGCAAATTCTGAAAACGAATTATTCTGAAAGATAATTTTTTCATCTTTATCTATTACCCAAAAGATTTCACGAATTGAATTTATTATTGAAGATAACTCTTCCGATTGCTGAGAAATCTCTGTTATTTGATGATTTATTTTTTCTGCCATAAAATTAAAGTTAGTTGTTAATTCATAAGTTTCGTCTCTGTTATCGGTAAAAACACGAGCATTATAATTTCCTTTTGCAACTTCTCGAGAAGCTGTTACAAGTTCTTTGATCGGTTTTGTAAAACGATTTGCCAGTATTAACGAAATCAAAAATGAAAATATAATAACCAAAAATGCTGTCAGGAAAATATTTTTTTTGATGCTGTTGAGAAGGATAAAAACTTCATCGGTAAAATTGCTCACTCGAATGAAAGCAATAATCTCATTATTTTCAAAAACGGGAATTGCAAGATACATCATCTTTTTTTGAAGAGTATCACTTTGGCGTATCCGATAACCTTTTCCGCTTTTGCCAGCTTCGATAATTTCCGGTCTATTTTTATGATTCTCCATTTGTTCAGGATTTTTTTCAGAGTCAATTATCACTTTCCCGTCTTTCAAAATTATTGTTATTCTGGAATCAATATTTTCTGATAAATTTCTAATTTTCTTTTGAAGCTCTGAATTTCTAATTATTAACGAATCCTTTTTTATATGAATCTCAACCGATTTTGCCAACCGAAATAAATGTTCCTTATTTTGTTTTATATAACTTTCTTTTATTGTGCCGATGGAGACAATCAAAGAAATTGATAATGATAAAATTATCAAAATTGTGAAGCTCAACAGATATTTTGTAAAAATTCCTAATTTCATTTTAATAAATTGTGAATTGTGAATGATGAATTATAAATGAAAAAAAAGCTGAGCTGAGCATTTGAATTCTCCTTTATTTTTTACTATTTCTTCCATAATTAACCATTTATCATTCATCATTTCTGCTCATTTTTATTTCTTTTACTGCTGATGATTATTGAAGCAATAATTTTATTTAATTCTTGAATATCAGCAATGATTGAAACATATGATTCTTTATTCATATAATCTGATTGATATAATGGGTGGTCATTGCCACGCCGATAGACTGCACGATTGCTTTGTTACCTGCAAAAATCATAAATTATTTCCATATTTTTCTAACCATTTTATTGATTCTTTATAATTCGGGTAATATGATTTTAACAAAGTCCAAAATTTGTTTGTGTGTTCCATTACTGCCGTATGCAATAATTCGTGAATAATTATGTAATCAATTACATATTCAGGTGCTTTAATTAGCTTCCAGTTCAACGAAATATTTTTATCTCTTGAACAATTGCCCCATTTGCTTTTCTGATTTCTGATGTACAGTTTATTATACTTAAAATTCAATTTTTCTGATAATTGTTCAGTCCGCTTTGTCAAATGTTTTTTAGCAACTTTTCGATACCATTTTTCTTGAATTTTCAAATCAAGCAAATCTCTTTTTGCTGT
>JAOZMQ010000495.1 GCA_029934195.1 Candidatus Cloacimonadota bacterium
ATAATATATTTGTTTCATCGATCATTTTTCTTGTGTCCGGATCTGTTTTAATGAATTTTTTTATTGTTGTTTTTGCATCGTGATCCGAGAACATTTCTTCTATTTTATTGCTTACGTGCTTTTTTTGATTATTGTTGTAATAATCGATTCTTTTTTCTACAAGCAACTGTCTTTTCTTGTGTTCTTCCCATTTCGCTTGTATTTTAGCAAGTTTGATTTCTTTTAGATTTTTCATTTTTTTACCTCTATTTTACAATTGGTTTGTAGTGCGATTTCACAGGAAAGTATCGATAAATGGCGTAAGTTCCAGCATCAATAATTTGAGCCATCATTTGATTAGATTTGTCAAGGTTTCCGTATTCGTCAACAATAACTTTTTCAATGTCTGATATTAGGTTTTTACAGTTTTCAGTTATTACCCATTTTTTGAAGTATAAAGCGGTGTTTGAGCTTGTCAATCTATCTTTTACAGGTGGATTTCTCAATCCTTTTATTTTGACTTCGTGTTCCCTTAAAATATTAATATCTGTCATTGATGCTGATGTTTGACGCTTTCCCTGACCGGTTTTCCCTGACATATCTGGACAAATGACGATGTTGTATGTTGGCTTGCTTTGAATTTCTGGATCATTTTTGTTGATTCTTTTCCAGTATTCGTTTGGGTATTCGTCTAAAATGCTTGCCATCATTTTATGCGTGTAAGTTGCAAAGCTTCCACATCCTCCAGTACTAATAATGAATCTCTCATCGAATGTTGTCATTTGTTGCGGTGTTGGACTGATAATATTTCCATTTGGATCATAAGAAACATCGCTCCATTTTGAAATAAAATTAATTGTTGCTGTAAATGGAGAAACATTAAAGTCCATTCCAATGATTAAATTTATTGGGATCTCTTTCTTATCTATTTTTTTAATAACATTTCTTTCTCTGTCGAAGGAATAGAGCGCTTGCATTCCGGTAAGGTTTACAAACTCACCTTCTAAATATTGTCTAAGTAGTTTTTCATCGTATTGTGTTCTTAATTCTGATATATATTCCTTCGGTAAAAATGGATTGTCTGTCGTTCTTGCTTTTATTAATTCACCTTTTTTTTCTTCTTGAAATATTCTGTAAGTTTCCTTGAATCCTTCGGGTGTTGTGACGATATACAGGCAAGTGTGGTCGTTCCCTCTCATTCTCCCGATTGCTTTTTTGAAGGCAAGACTGCAATTCTGCACACTTTCAACGTCAAACTCATCGAATCCACAAAAAGTCAACTCAGATCCGATAAACCTTTTGGGTGTTTGCAGTGAAAAAATTCTAATTGTTCCGTAAATGGAATAAAATGTCATTTTTGATTTATTATATTTATATTTTATCCCTGCTTTTTCGAGTAAAGCTTCAAAAGGTTCTACGAATAACTCCTCTGCAAGTCCAAGAGTTGGATAAATTATCCAGCCTCTACTTCTGTCGGTTTTTGGGTTTCGATTCGTCAAATAGTGCTTTAATGTTTCTCTAATAAATATATGTGTTTTCCCAGCTCCAAAACCTGAAACGAGTGCTTTCACACTCGATTTTGAGAAGAAGAATTTTTTTTGATGTGGAAGGTAAGATTTTGTTGAAATATTAATCAATTACAATATCCTCTTTGACTTCTTCATTTTCAGCCATTCGCTCCAGCAAAGTGTCAACTCCAAGTAGTGTCGTCATTCGATCCTGAATTGTTATGCAAGTTTTAAAATCCTCAGCCATTAGTGCCTTTTGGTATAGTGTAGAAAGGTTGTTTACAATATCTTGAATTGCTGTTTTTCTTTTTTCTTTTAGGTTAATCAAGATATATTCTTGTGCCTTCATTCTGTATCTGTCTATCTGGTCGAGCTTTATGTCCCAATCAGTGTTTTTCCGCACATATTGCACTATCTGCCTTCTGGTCATAAAAGACACTAAAGGAATGAGTTTTGACACTCTTTCCTCGAATATAGCCTTTGATGATTTTTTATGTTTAGGCATTAATCAACTTCGCTTTTTGACCTGTGAAATTTTGCCATCTGGTTATAATTACATCGCAATATTTTGGGTCTAATTCCATTCCGATGCACTTGCGGTTTGTTTTTTCACAAGCGATGAGGGTTGAGCCTGAACCGAGAAAGAAGTCAACTGTCAAACCACCTTCTGGACAACTGCTTTTTATTGCTCTACTGCATAAGTCGATTGGTTTTGGTGTTGCGTGGTCTCCTACTCTTTCCTTTTGAGTTGTCCTGTTAAAGCTCCAAACATTATTCATATTGTCGTGAGTATTGTCAAAATATGCTCTCGTGCTGTAGTATTCTTTTTTGAGTTCTGAATATTCTTTTTTGAGTTCTGAATATTCTTTTTTAAAAGCGTTGTTTGATAAACTTTGTAAAGATTTATAATGGTTTTCAGTTATAAACGCCCATTGAGATTCTGTGATCCAATGTCCGACCATCCTTCCTGAAACTTTAAGTTTCCCGCCTATTTCTTTTAGTGTGTAGTTTTTATTTTTCTTCAAC
>JAOZMQ010000091.1 GCA_029934195.1 Candidatus Cloacimonadota bacterium
TCTTACCACTTTCCAAACTCGTCCGGCAAGAATGAAAACATCATCAATCGGAAGTGTTATTTCTCCGATGACTCGATTATTTACTTTATTGATAACTTTGTGAACTACCGTGTTTGGGATATTGGAATGGATTTTTCCAAAAGCACCAAAATTCATTAGTTTTGAATTTGCAAACCATTTGTCTTTTCTTTTGATAATCCATTCTTTTTGTTGAAGAAAATTTAAGATTTCAAGTAGAATTGTTGGTGGACAAAAATCTTTGAAAAGATTCTGGAAATATTTATGCTCGATTCCTTGTGGATTTCCGAAGAGTATCGAAAAAACTTGTTGTACAATTACAGCATAATCAGGATTATAATCAACAGGTTCAATAAATCCTTCTTTTCCAGCTATGAACATTACTTCGAGAAGTGCTTTCTCTTCATCATCTTTATAAATTGCGAAAACGCGATTATTTTTGGAACGTCTGTTACTTCTTCCGATTCTTTGCATTAATGCAGAGATTGACCACGGAACTTCAGCCAATACAACAGCATCAATACTTCCAATATCAATTCCAATTTCCAAAGTCATTGTTGCCACACAAGCACCATAATGAGTTTCTTTCATAAAACTTTCAGCTTCATGACGAATATTGGTGCTGAGGCTTCCATGATGTACTACAACTCGCTGTTCTCCCCAAAATCTTTTACATTCTTTTGCTATTAATTCAACGCTGGCTCTTTTGTTACAAAAGACGAGAATTTTTCGTAAATTCTCAGTTTGTACATAATCAAAAATTTCTCCAATAGATTGAACTAAGGAATGATTTATTTTTCTTTTATCGGAAGTTTTTATTATTTCAAATTTCTCAGAATAGCGGTTTCCCATTTCAATTGGATCTGCAATAGTGGCAGAAAGGGCGTAAATGTTAAATTCAGATTTAGTTGCAGTTAATAATCTTTTTAGTAAAAACCGTAATTGATCTCCTCGATAAGTGTTATCCAATAAATGAATTTCATCTAAAACAATAGCTCTTATATTTTCTAAACTTTTTGGATGTCGGCAAAGAATAGAATCAAATGATTCTGGCGTTGTGATGAGGAAATTGGGAAGTTTACGAGGGTTAAATTTTTGTTTATCCCCTGTTTTCACAGTTAAAATTACTCCTAATTCTTGGCATTGTTCATTCAATCTTGCATACATATCATTGACCAATGCTTTTGTCGGAGAAATGTAAAGAATTGATAAACCTTGCCACTCTTCATTAATCAATCTTTCTAAAAGTGGAGCAATCACAGCTTCAGTTTTACCGCTTGCAGTTGATGAAACTAAAATCGCATCTTTCTTGTCCAAAATTACTGGAATAGCTTTTCTTTGGATAGGAAGTAATCCGCCAAATCTTCCAAAAAATGTTAGCCAAGTTTTTTTTAATCGTTTAAGCATATTCGTTCATATTTGAGGCATTTACTTTCTACTCTTTTCCGAGAAGTTTCTTCATTTCTTTATCAAAGTCGGAGATATATTTTTTATCTTCATTTTGTCTAAATTTCTGATACTCAATTTTTGCTTTTTCGATAGCTTTTTTATGGCTTACTTTTCCTGAATTTATAAGAATCTCTTTTTCGGAAACAATCAAAAAACTATCGAGTTTATTGACCCAATCTTGCATTTTCATAAGTCGTCCGTTTGTTGCCTGAAGTTCAGCAAAATCTAAAAACATTGAGACAATTAAATTCAGTTTCGGAGAGGTAGTTTTTGGCAATTCCGAGATCACGAGTTGTTATATAATTGCCTTTGAAATTAGTTAATCCGATAAAAGGTTTTTCTGCATCTACTCTTTCATTTATTAATTCAGCAGCGGTTTTTCCATGAATAGCAAAGTGCATTTTGTTTTGAACTATTGCAAAAAAAAGTTTGGTCATCTTTTCATCTTTTTTATAATCAATACTTGTTGCATAAATATCTGTGATTTTTTGATAGAAATTTCTTTCACTACTGCGAATATCACGAATTCTTTGTAAAAGTTCTTCAAAATATCGAGATTTTGTACCCTCTTGTTTTAAACGAGCATCATCCATTGTAAAACCTTTGATGATATACTCTTTTATTCTTTCAGTTGCCCATTTTCTAAATTGAGTTCCCTGCAAAGATTTTACCCGATAACCAACAGAAATTATGACATCAAGAGTATAATGATATGGAGCTTTTTGCAGAAATTCGGAAATTCCGAATTTCTGCTTAGTTTGACTTTCTCCCAGCTCTTTTTCCTTATAGATGTTTTTAATATGCTCGTTAATTGTGGATTTTGCTTTCCCAAAAAGAAGAGCCATTTGTTCTTGTGTTAGCCAAACAGTTTCATCCTGAAGATTTACCTGAAGTTTTGTTTTTCCATCTTTAGAATTATATAATATTATTTGATCCATTTTAGTTGCTCCCATAAAATTAATTTACTATCTCAATTGTAAAAGCAAATGCAGTTTTATCTGTTTATTTTCTATTATCTCAAAGATATTTTCAAAAGAGGTTCAATTTATTTTAAAATATCAGACAAAGATTTATTGGGATGAAACCGAATAATATCAAGAGATTCAATTAAATTTTTTATAAATAGACGTGTTTTATTGCGGTTAAGTTTTTCAAATAAATTTCCTACAACACCATCCGGTAAATTAATTTTGTAGGCATTTTTATAAAATTGAACAACATTAAAAGTAATAATTAAGAGATCATCTTTTGTCAACATTTGCAGGTCAATAATCTCTGTTTTTTGCATATTAATTTTACTTTTTTTTATATCAACAGGAGTTACTGCAAAAATCAATTTTAATTGAGATGGAAATTTCCAAGCAAATCTAAGTGCGTCATTTCGAGGATATCCACAATAAGTTAATCCAGTCTTTGCACCCTTTTTAATCGGATAGATGATTTTTTCTTCCAAAAGAGTTTTCTCATTATTTGATAAATTTATCATTCCATTCATAAAATCAAGACCTTTAGAAATCTGATATTTATAATCAACAACTTCGAGATATTCAGCTTCATCAAAAATTATGAGTAATCCTTTTAATCCCAAAATATGATGTATTGCCCAAGAAATTCCATTAATAATATAACAATAAATATTTGCAGCCGTTCCCATTTTATATAAATGCGGTTTATGCCAATTGTATTCTCCTTCAATCCATTCCCAAATTTTATCTTCCATTTTACTGTCAGAATGTTCTAAGCTTTGTGAAAGTTCTCGAAGTAAAACACTAAAATATTTATGAGAATCAAATTGTGCATCTTTTTTATTTTCAACGATTTTTTTTATTAATTCTTGAAAAGATAATTTTTTTTCATCAATGAAACACGAAAAACTTTTGATGATTTGTTGGTAGATTAAAAAGGGCTTATGAAAAGGATTCTCTTCATAACCTATTTCAACGAAAGCAGTTGCCCACCTATTTTTTAGCGTTGTTGTATGGACATATTCTAAGAGATGTGATTTCCCACTGCCATATTCTCCTTGCACGAACAAAGTACCTTTTGATTTATCTTTTAACCAATTTTGAATCTTATTTTTTTCAGGATCTCGACCAATTGTGAAATTTTCAATAGAATCATAAGGGACAATTCCCATTCTGAGAGCTTCAATTGTTTTTCTGGTGACAAATTGGTCTGTTGGAATTTGAGAGATGAATTTTTTGTGTTTTTTCAAAATTATAGGTTTCCCGACAATTTTAATTTCATCTTGTCTTATCCATCTTTTAATTTTGTTTTCAAAATCTACAAAAAGTTCAAAACCTCCGTATCTTTGTTTTAAAACTTTCCCTTTTCCATAAATTCGATGTTCAATTTCTTGCATTATATTTCCCATAATCTACATATCAATATCTTCTGGAATAATTAATTTTTCAGATTTTCGGAGTTTGTGAAAAGCTTTAATTATGTTTTTTACAAACAATCTTTTATATCCGGTTTCCAATTTTCTTTTATAAGCTTCATTCGCAATATTTTCAAGTGTTCCATTCAAAGCATCTTTTCCAAAAGAAATTTTATATGCAACTTCATAAGTTTTTGCTAATTTCAATCCAATCTTCATTAAGAGCTCAATAGGTTCTATTGGAATTCTATTCAAATAAATTTTTGCACCGGTAGGGTTTATTTCTTCATCGAAAATTGAAGAAAGTCTTTGAGTTAAAGCAGTGTAGATTTGAGTTTTCCCTTCCAAAAAATTCTCATCTGTAACAGCATAAAACCACATTGTATTCTTGAAATTTGTGTGTCCGCATTCATCAATTAATTCACGAAGATTGTTTAGAAGAATATTTTTTTGTTTAGAAGACATGCTTGGTGATTGCTCAGCTTCATCAAGTAGGATAACCAAGCCGGAATATCCAATTTCTTGTACCCATTCAACCAAAGATCTGATCATTTTGAATGCTGTACTTTTGTCTAATTTTTCAAAAATTTTGAAGTTTTTCAACATGTTTTTAGGAGGATTTTCCCCAACTAACCATTGAATAATCAATGAAAAATCATCTTCTCTTTTTTCTAATAAACTTTTGAAAGCTTCTTTTATAGCATTGCGGAAACTATTGCTTTCATAAGTTCCTAATGAGGAAATATATCTGAGAAGTTCATCAAAAACTTCTTCTTCCGGTAATTTTTGGGAAACTTCTTGATATTTTTCATTGTACCATTTTTTGATGACAGCTTCGATTCCTCTTTCGTGACCGGACAAAAGTTCTTCCGGAGATTGCGGATAAATCAAATTTGAAACAATAGATTTATATACTTGTTGCAGTTTATGGAATGGAGTTTGTTCCGGATTTAAGGCAATATAAGCGGTAATGTAATCATATTTCCAACCCAATTCTCGAACTGAATACAAGAAATGGGTTTTACCTTCGCCATAAATTCCTACCACTAATTTGAATGCAGAGCCACCTTCTTGAATATAATTGCTAAGATAATCTTCTTCAATTGTATCTAAGTAAATATCTAATCCGGCTGAAAAAAATTGAAATCCATATTCCGGCGGAGTTCCCAAACCACCTACAGTTTCAATTATTTGTCGAGCAACAAATTGGGTAAGTTCTGAGTTTTGTTCGGTATTCATAATCAAATTTTCCTAAAAATTATATGAGAAATATAATCTCCTTCACCTTTCATATCGGAAGGAATCCAAAGGAAATCTGATTTTGAGCGGGTAAATTTTCTTGTTGCAGTAACGAGATTTAGCTCATTGTTTTCAATATTTCTATCACTCAAATTAAAAAGATCGAAACTGAAATGAGCTCGGTCATAGCCTACAAAATTCCCTTTTGTGGGATTAATGAAGAACTTTTTCTTTTGAAGAAGAAGAGTGTATTCATATAAAATCTCAGAAATTGGAACTCTATCACCAAGTTTTTCTTCTTTTTTATGAATTGAATTTTTGTATGCTTTAAATAATTTTCCCATAAACTCTTTTTCATCAAAATTTCTATTGATGATTTTATTATTAGCAACTATTAATTTTTTTACAACATCTTGCGGATCTAATCTACAAGTCGCAACTTTTTCTTGTTTATTTCCATACCAAATTATTACTTTCAGATTATCAAGATCTAATTCGAGAGTATAAAATGAAATCATTAAACGAGTATAATTGCCTCTTAATTCAAAACCAGCTTCTTTAACTGCTTCTTCCAATTCTCCCCAAAAAGCTTTTTTTATTCGTTCTTCCCATTCCGGAATATTCGCTTTGACTTGTTGAGTATAATCAAGAATTTTTTCTTTTATGGATTCTATAAGATTATTTGTCTCAATTTTCTTCTCAATTTTCTTGATTTCAATTTTAATTTTGTAGAGATTTTTTTCAGGGACTTCACTCATTCTGTCGATAGTTTTCAGTGATTTTGCTATCGCTTGAGTATTGTTTCCTTCTTTGGTAACAATGCTTGTTAAATTCATTTCTTCATTCATTATATAATCCTCTTAATTTTTTTTTATCTCGATTTTTGACTTTTTTTGTGTCAAGTAGAATATTGATTGCAATTGATATTGAGAAAATTTACTTTCTTTTTATTACGATTGTCTGCATTATTTCTTTCATTGTTGTTTCCGAGAAGCAATAAAGTTTATAAATCCCGTTAGTAATTTCATTATCACATTCAGTAATTCCGTTCCATACTTCGATAGTTTTACCTTCATTGTACCAAATATTTTTCCTTAAAAGATATTTTCCTTCTAAATCGGTAATCCACCAATTAAGTTTTTCACCAATTTGTAGATCGAATTCAATTTTAATCTCATCCGTTCCGGAGATAGTTTTTATTAGAATTTCGATAGGCTGTTTTTTACTAATTAATTCTGCTTGAACAATATTACTTTCTTCGTTATTATAACTTATCAATTGATATTGATATTTTTTATGTGGTTCAACATCACTATCAATCCAGTAATTGATTGAATCAGATACAATGTCGGTAAGCATAAATATTTCCATTTCCGACCAATCACTTTTGAGAATTTCTTTTTTATAAATTGATACAGATCGCTGGAGCTTATTCCATTGTAAAACGATTTTTTTTTGATTGCCGGAAGCTGATAAAAGAAAGTCATCATTCTGTTTTATATCGGAAATGTTATTGTACAGTTTGAAATCAAATCTATTACTATTTTTATTCTTTTTTGAATTTTCAAAATCAGGATTTTTATAGATTATTTTGTTTTGATATTCCATTTTTATTGTATAATTTTTTTCAGTTAATTTTGTGAATCCAAAAAAACCATTAGCATCTGTTAATTCTGATTGGTTATTATCAAGTAAGATTTTTACATTTTGAATTGGTTGCTGATTTTCATCCCAAGCATAGCCATAGATTGATGATTCGTTCTTTTTAATATCTGACACTTTTACTTTATTTTGAAAACAGTTTTTTTTCAAATTTTTAAGGTACCCATTTTTTTTTGCACCTTCATAATAGAATAATGATAGTCCAGCAAAATTTTCTTTTCTAACTATGGAAATTTTGTCCTGAATTTTTGTTACAGGGTAATTTCCTTTTTGAGTCCAAGCACGAAGACCAACAATAATTTTTTCGTTAGTATCATAAATTGAGATATTATTGATAATCTTATTGAACTGAGAATTTGAACTTGAATAAGCCATTAAATATGCAGAATCAAGATAGCCTTCCTCTAACCATTTTGGCCAATTTTGTGAATAATCACCTCGTGCATAACGAACATTTGCCATTACTGCTGCAGATATTTTTAACTCTGGGCGGATATTCTTAGCTTCAACATAAACTCTTTTCACAAAACGATTTATCTGCTCTTCTTTCCACTTTTTCCAAGAAGATTTTGTCTCAAATTCTACTTGTGAAGAATAAATATTTCTTGAAATAGAATTGTATCCATATTTTGGTGAAGGATAACGAATATAATCAAGATGCAAGCCATCTAAATTATAATTTGTAACCAAATCCAAAAGAACATTTGTTAAATAATCTTGAACTTCCGGTATTCCCGGATCTACAAATGCTCCTTCATGAGAATTATAAGGCATTTGAAAACCATCTTTATCGATTGTAATCCAATCCGGATGTTTAAAGAAAATATGTGATGACTGTAAATCACTGAGAATATGGGTGGTAGCTACAAATACTGTGACCCAAGCATGGATCTCAATATTGTGCTTTGCTGCTTTTTCCAAAAGATATTGTAAAGGATCAAAATCCTTATCTTTGAGAACATAGCAAGGTTTTTCCGGATTGTGATAAGTATTCTCACTTCTGTTAGGAACATACATTGTGTCACCGCGATAACGTACTTCAGCGAGAATTTGATTAAGATTATTTTCATGAACATCTTGAACTAAAGCATCAATTTTTTGGGGTGTATCGAGATCCCAAACAGTAGCCCAAATTGCTCGAATTTCTGCCTGTATCAATAAAACTTGGAAAAGAATGACTATAAGAATTATTTTTTTCTTCATTTTTTCTCTATTATTTTCTTAACATCACAAAGGCATTTCCCATCAGAGAGCAAAATATCAAGCTGTGAATTGATGGAAATATCTTTTACTGAATTGATGATTTTTTTTTGCTGTTGTAAGATACTGTATCCCCGTTTCAAAGCTTCATGTGGTGATAATTCCTGTAATTTAGTTTTTAAATTTTCTAATTTCCCCGAACGATTTACAATTACTTTTGAAATATTTTCATTTAAAGATCTTTGAATATTAATTAATTTTATTTCATAAGTATGGATTTTTTTCTGTACATCGGTATTTACCTCAAAAGATAATTTTTCTCGAAGTGAATCAAAGTTATTTCTAATGCGTGCAATTTGACCAAATTTATATTCTAATTTTATGGAAGCTTCATCAAGACGTTGCTGATAAATTTGCAATATTTTTTTTGGATGATGTCTCTCTAATAAGTTATTATATTTATTTATACTGCTTTTTTGTTCAAACAAATATTGTCTAATAGTCATGAGCATTTGATTTTTCAAAGCAAAAATATTCTTTATTAATTCGTCTTTATCCGGAACAGCCAATTCTGCCGCTGCTGATGGGGTTGGAGCACGTAAATCAGCAACAAAATCTGAGATTGTAAAATCAATTTCATGTCCAACTGCTGAAATAATAGGGATTTTTGATGCAAAAATAGCTCTTGCAAGTTGTTCATCATTGAAGCAAAATAAATCTTCTTGAGAACCGCCGCCTCGCCCAATAATAATCAAATCAACACAACTTTTTTGATTGAAATATTCTATACCTTTGATAATTTCTTTTGATGCTAAATTTCCTTGTACATTTGCCGGATAAAGAAAAATATTGCATGGAAATCGACGGGAAAGGACATTTTTAATATCTTGAAAAGCTGCACCTGTAGCAGAAGTAACTACTCCAACATTCTCAGGAAAAGGAGGGATTTTTTTCTTATAAATTTTGTCAAAAATTCCTTCTTGATAAAGTTTTTCTTTCAATGCTTCAAATTTTGCTTGTAATTCTCCGATTCCGTAAGGAAACATGCGAGCTACATTTAATTGATAGCTACCACCTTTTTCATATAAAGTGATTTTTCCACCACATATCACCTTATCTCCGTTTTTAGGTTTGAAATTTAACAATCTATTCATTCCTTTGAAAAACACACATTTCAAAGTTGAATTTGAATCTTTGATAGAAAAATAGATATGACCGGAATAGTGATGAGTGTAGTTTGCAATCTCTCCTTCCACAAATAAATTTGGGATAGAATTTTCTATTACATTTTTCAGATGTTTATTTATCTCGGAAACTGAAAAAACATTTTCATCTTGGTTAAGCATCATTGTTATCCTTCTTATAAATTAGATAATGGACTGAAAACTTAGAAGATACAATAGTGTCAATGAAAAAGAGATTTTACAAGTTGAGAATAATTGTACTTCTTAACAATGTTCAATTTACTATAGAATTGTTTCTTTCTGCTTGTGTTAACTAAATAGTATCGAACGAAAAGGAATTTTT
>JAOZMQ010000496.1 GCA_029934195.1 Candidatus Cloacimonadota bacterium
AAATAATTTTCCAATTAATCTTTCTTCATGAACTTCTGTTCTTCATGGTTAAAAAGTCCTTTTTCGTTCAGATACTATTTACAGAATTAGCGAAAAAAGAAAACTATGAGGGCAGGAGTTCTGAAATTGTTTTTGAATTTCAAAAAGCTGATTTTATTACAACTAAAACCATTTTATTATAAAAAGCTGTCAATTTTTACATTTTTTTTAATAATCTAAAATCGTTTACTATTTCAACTATAACTAATATTCTCAATATCTATGAAGTTTTTCTCTTTCAAGATAATTTCTTTCATAAAATTTTTTAAGTTCTTTGTTTTCTGGTTTAATAAAATTATAATCTTCTTTTACAATTTCAAAAGCATCTTTTCTAGCCATTTTTAGAATATCTTGATCACGAAGAATATTTGCATGTTTATAGCGAGGCATTCCCGATTGAATTGTACCAAAAAAATCCCCAGGACCCCGGATTTCCAAATCTTTTTCTGCTATTTCAAAGCCATCATTTGTTTTAACCATTGTTGATAGTCGCTCTTTTGCCTCTCTTGAAACTGGTGGATAAGAAATTAAATAGCAAAATGCTTCCGATGATCCTCTACCAACACGTCCACGCAATTGGTGCAATTGACTCAAACCAAATCTTTCCGAATGTTCAATGATCATTACCGAAGCATTTGGAATATCAATACCAACTTCAATTACAGTTGTTGAAATCAGTATATCTATTTTTTTACTTTTGAAAGCAGCCATTATTGTGTCTTTTTCTTTATTTTTCATTTTTCCATGCAATAATGCAATATGAAATTCCTTGAAAATATTTTTATCTAATTCTTCAAAAAGTGTTTCCGCTGATAATAAATCAATTTTCTCAGATTCTGAAATTAATGGACATACAATATAGATTTGTTGTCCTTTGAGTAATTGTTTTTTCACTTCCTGATAAACAAGATTTATTTTCCCTGCACTTCTCCAAAAAGTTTTTATCGGTTTTCTATTAGGTGGTAATTCATCAATAATCGAAACTTCTAAATCTCCAAAAACTGTCATTGCAAGTGAGCGAGGAATTGGAGTTGCAGATAAATATAAAACATCAGGAAAGTTATTTTTTTGAGAAAGAAAAGCGCGTTGTTTTACTCCAAAACGATGTTGTTCGTCAATGGCAACAAATCCAATATTTTTGAAAGAGACATCTTTTTGTATCAAAGCATGAGTTCCGATAATGATATCAATTTCTCCGTTAGCGATTTGTTCTTTTAAAGCTTTCTTACCTTTATAATTTCCTCCTTTAAGGAGAGCGATACTGATTTTTTCATTGATTAATAGAGCCGAAATTGTCTTAAAATGTTGCTCAGCTAATATTTCAGTTGGTGCCATTAATGCCGCCTGAGTATTGTTTTCAATTGCGAGAAGAATAGCAAATAGTGTTACAATTGTTTTCCCTGATCCAACATCACCTTGAAGAAGTCTGTTCATTTGATAATCGGAATTCATGTCTGAGACAATTTCACGAAGAACACGATTTTGTGCAGAAGTTAAATTATAAGGAAGATTTTTTTTTAGTTTTGAAGTATATGTTTTTTTGAATTGAAATTTTCTTCCAATTGGTTGAGTCATATTTAATTCATGGTTTCTTGCCAGCATTAATTGTTGGAAAAAAAATTCTTCATAAATAAATTGAGCTTTGTAAGTTTCGAGATTATCTAATGTTGTAGGAAAATGGATCTTTTGTAGTGCAATTTTTCGAGGGAGAAAATTGTATTTTTTCATAATTTTCTGAGGTAAATTATCCTCAATTTCTGACACATAAAGTGAAAAAACATTATAAACTAAATTTCTGAGCAGTTTTATCGAAATTTTAGCAGTCAAGGGATAAATCGGAAGATAATTTCTTGTTTTCCAGAACTCATGCTCTTCGGTTGCATCTTCCAAAATTTCCATATCAGGATGAATTATTTGTAAAGATGATTTATATTGTGTAATCATACCACTAACCCAGATTTCTTTTCCAATTTGTAACTGCTCAAGAGTCCACTTGTTGAACCTGAACCATGTGCAAATGATTTCGCTTACACCATCAGAAATATAAACATTTAATTGATCATTATTATTAGAAGTTTTTCTTTTTTCAATATGATTTATTACACCTACAATTGAGCTGTGAACACCGGCTTCCAATTCTCTTATTTTCATACCGGTTTTCCGATTGATATAATTTCGAGGGAAATGTTCAATGATGTCTTCAATTTTCTCAATATCAAGTTTTTTTAGATTTTTTGCTCTCCAGTCTCCAACTCCTTTCAAAAATTTTACATCCCCATTCAAATGATTCATAATTCCTCTTTTATACTCGTATCTTTTTTTGTCAGAAATTGTTCTTGAACGAAAATGGATAAACCGCTGATTTACGTAGAGTTACACGGATTTAAAAAAATAAATAATAGACGCGAGAAATACAAATATTAGGATGATTTTAAATTTTTTCTCTATTTTATCCATTATTGTT
>JAOZMQ010000092.1 GCA_029934195.1 Candidatus Cloacimonadota bacterium
ATTTGTCTATGTCTTTGTTTATCCATTAATCCGTCGCAACTATGTTTATTACTTGATAAAATCATATTATATTTTGTTAAAAAACGTTAAATCTCATTCTTATATTTATGAAAGATTTTTATAATAAATCTCTCAAAAAAGCAAAAGTTTTTTTCTCTTATTAATGTCAAGAAACAAAATTCTTGATATTTAGTACTTGAACGAAAACTAACTTTTTCTGAATTTTCTTTTTTTGCTACTACTCTGTAGCTTGATTTTCTTTTCTTTTTACCCAACGCTAACGCACTGGTCTATATGGATATCGCTTCTATGAAGCTGGAAAATAAATAATTTTCCAATTAATCTTTTTTAATGAAATTCTGTTCTTCAAGGTTAAAAAATTCCTTTTCGTTCAGATACTATTTAACTTTACAATTACCTTGCTTGCATAATAAGAACTGTCGATACATGTGGCTGTCCGAGAATCAAAGCCAGTTCCACTGCTATTTTTTGTTGAATTAATGTCCGGTCAATTTGCTTTATCTGCAAAACTATCAACTGTAAGAACACCATTTTCGTGAGTTCTGGCAAATGATGTAAAAAGTGGATAGATATGAAAAATTTAATAATCTAACTGAATTTTGTGTTCATAGGAATTTATTGATAAATGAAACTGTTGATTTATATTCTTGACGAGTATGAAGATTGTGAAAAAAAGAGGCATTCAAAATGAATTTATTTTAGATTTCTAAGTAGCATCTGAAAGAAAAAGATCTTTTAACCTTGAAGGAAATGAAGTTAATGAAGAAATATCAATTGGAAAATTCTTTATTCTATAGGTTCATAGAAGCGATATTTTTGTAGCCCAATGCGTTAGAGTTGGGTAAAGATAAAAGGGAAGTAAGCTACAGATAACGACATAAAAAATCTTCGTAAAAAGTTCTTTTTGTTCAGATATTAAGTCGTGCTTCGATGAAATTCTTTTTGATCATGAAGAATTGAGTAATAGAAAGGATTTTTTGAAAAATACTAAGTCATAGTCAAGAAAGAACACTTACAAATTAGCGTTAAATAAATGCATAATTTCTATATGAGATGTAAAGATTATTTCTTAACTATTTGAAAATTATCGTAAAATGGAGGAAAAATGAAAATTAAAGATAATGCAATTAACAAAATAATTGATTCTTTTTTGGGAAATATTTCTAAAGATGGGCTGTATTATTATAATGCATCAGCTCTAAAATATTTCAGCGTCTTTGCTCTATTTGTTGTTCAAAATGCTATAGAAAAAAATACTCGTGTATTATGGATTACACAAAATTCAATAAAAGATTTGATTTTCATTGCTAAAACTTATGGCGTTAATCTTGAAACTTATCTTGATTTAGAGCTTCTTATTTTATTAGAATACCCACCGGAACTAAAAAAAATAATTAATGAACCTAATAACACAAGCTATATGATTAAGGATTTACAAACATATATTGATGCTCATAATCCTAAAATTGTAATTTTTGATACTGTTGATAGTTTGTTATCCACTGAAACAGGAACTGAAAATTTGAATTCTCTATCTTTAATAGAATCTTTTTTACTTGATATCAAAGGAGTTTTACTTTTAGGAACTAATAATAAAAAAATTCTTTTTGGGGAAAAACTACAAAAAAAATCAACAGGTAGTTTTGATATAAAAATTGAAAATAAAATCGAAAACAGCTATTCATTAATTTTTCACAGCAATAGAAATAATCGGAAAAAGACTCGGATTTTGCATTTTAAATATGTTTTTGGAGTTGGTATTGTTACAATAAACGATTTTCCTCAACAAAAAACAATTCCTTTGAGGCATTTTCAAAACTTCTTTATACCAAAATATTATCCACAATTACAAACAATTATTAGTAAATCTGTTGAACAACACTTGGATTTTTATAAATATGAGAACTTTGATGACCTCCAAAATTTAATTAAAGATGATCCTTTTGCACTAATTTTCATTACTGATACTCAAGAGCATATCAGTGGATTAGAAGCTTGTCGTCGTATTCGTATCAAAAATAAACAGATTAAAATCGTTATGATTATCTCCCAATCTGTCCCAATTAGTCAGCGGGTTCGTATGAAAAGACTCGGAGTAAATGCAATTCTGTATATTCCAATTGTTGAAAAGTCAGTGAAAAGAGCTTTAGAAATGTTGAATCCGGTTAACAAAATAAAATCTGAAAAAGATTCCGTAAAAATCCTTTATGTGAAAGAAAGAAATTCAAGTATTTATTCTCACCAACAAATTAGTTATAAATCCATAAAAGGATATTTAAAGAATTATGCTGATAAAATTTTGAAGAAAAGAAATTGTTTTATTTTAGCTTCATTTAAATTAAAATACGTAAGTGTAGAAGAATTATCAAAAAAACTACAGGAAAATTGTGAATATATTTTTAGTATTGTTAAAGATAATGCAATCATTATTGTATTAATTATTGAAAATAATAAGAAAAAGAAAGAGATAAAAAAATTTATTGAAAATGCTATGAAATTCTCTTTTGATTTTGTAAATGTAAATAATAAATTCGGGATTGATTTGCAAGAAATTGAGTTAAATAAATTTGACATTAAAATGTGTAATTACCCATTTGATAATGTTGATATTGATCATATTTTGTCTAATTTTTTATAAAATAAAGGAGGATTCCATGTTTAAATATCTTTTTGGTTCAACGATTATTAGTAGCTTTTTTTTACTAATTATTCTGATTTATTTTTTAATATATACTATAAAAATCAACAACTTAATCGCTTACCAGAAAAAATATTTATTTAACAAACAAGCCAAAAGTAAAACAGTAAAAATCAAAAATCAGATTAATCCTTTGAATCAAAAGCAAGTTAAATTTTTCTATCGTATTTTCGTTGATTATAAGCGAACTGAAACTATTCTTAGTTTGCAAACCAAATATAAATTAAATTACGATATTGAAAACGAAACTATTTTCAGAGATTATAGGGCAATGAAAATCAATAACAGGATAAAAATATGATAGATTCAATACATGAACGGCGAGTAATAATTGTCGATAATAACGAATCTTTAAGTATGGATTTAGCAAATATTTTAACAGAGCAAAATTTTGTTGTAAATATTGCTACTAATGGCATGAAAGCATTAAAATTAATTGAGGATATTAGATACAATATTATGCTAATCGATATTGATATCCCATCATTCTCTGCAATTCACCTTTGTGATAGATTTAGAACTCTTTTTCCAGCAGGAATAATAATTTTGTTTTGTAACGAATATGAGAAAATATCGGAGAGAAATCTTTTCAAAGCATGTTCGGATTATTTCCTACTTAAACCTTTTAATTATAGCGAGTTAATCCTTCTACTGAGAGAATCTATATTTAATGGTTGACTTTTGTTTAAAGCATCTAAATTTGTCAATATCTTAGGAAAATATGAAAGAAAAAAAATAAAGGATGGAACTTATGAAAATTTTCAAAAAAGGAACAATTGATGGTAATACAGCAGCAGCTCATGTTGCTTACGCTTTTAGTGAAGTTGCTGCTATTTATCCAATTACACCTTCATCTCCAATGGGTGAGTATGCGGATATCTGGGCTTCCAACGGTTTAAAAAATATCTATGGCGAGACTGTTGATGTTGTTGAGATGCAATCAGAAGCTGGTGCATCTGGTGCTGTTCATGGAGCTCTTTCAGCGGGTGCTATGACGACTACTTTTACTGCATAACAAGGCCTAATGCTTATGCTTCCAAATATGCATAAAATTGCTGGTGAAATGCTTCCAACCGTATTTCATGTTTCAGCTCGTTCACTTGCAGCACAATCTCTTTCTATTTTTGGTGATCATTCGGATGTAATGTCAGCAAGAAATACCGGCTTTGCTTTAGTTTCTGCTTGCTCAATTCAAGAAACAATGGATCTTGCTGTGGTTTCTCATCTTGCTACTCTTAAATCAAAAATACCATTTCTGAACTTCTTTGACGGATTTAGAAATTCTCACGAAATCCAAAAAATTAATATGATTGATTACGATACAATGAAAGATCTTTTAGAAATGAAATATGTAGAAGATTTTAGAAGTCGTGCTCTAAACCCGGAAGATCCAAAAGTAAAAGTTGGAGCTCAAAATCCTGATGTTTATTTCCAAGGAAGAGAAACAACCAATAACCTTTATGCTGTTACACCGGACATTGTTCAAGAATACATGGACAAAGTAAGTGCAGTTATCGGGCGTGATTATCATCTTTTTGATTATTGCGGTGCTACTGATGCTGAAAAAATAATAATTGCAATGGGAAGCGGTTGTGACACTATTGAAGAAACAATTAATTATCTTAATGCAAATGGAGAAAAACTTGGTCTGGTAAAAGTCCGACTTTATAGACCATTCTCTGTAGAAGCTTTGAAAAAAGTGATACCGGCTTCTGTGAAAAAAATTGCGGTATTGGATAGAACAAAAGAACCGGGATCAATTGGTGAACCTTTATATCTTGATATTGTTGTTGCATTAAAAGAACGAAAAGATTTAACTATAATTGGTGGACGTTACGGACTTTCTTCAAAAGAGTTTTCTCCTTCGATGGTTAAAGCTGTTTACGATCATCTTGATGGAAAATGTACACACGGATTTACTGTAGGAATTAATGATGATTTATCTCATACTTCAATTGAAGTTACAAAACATATAAATTCTCTACCGGAAGGAACAATCTCTTGTAAATTCTGGGGACTTGGATCAGACGGAACAGTTGGTGCAAATAAAAATTCCATAAAGATTATCGGCGAAAATACAGATATGTATGCTCAAGGATATTTTCAATATGATTCAAAAAAATCCGGTGGTATTACAAGAAGCCATTTGAGATTCGGTAAAGAAAAAATTCAATCAGAATATCTTGTTACAAATGCAGATTTTATCGCTTGTCATAATAAAGCATTTATTGGTAGATACGATATTTTGGAAGGAATCAAAGATGGTGGAGTTTTCCTTTTGAATTCAGATTGGACAAATGAAGAAGTATTTGAAAATTTAACTTTGGATATGCAAAAAACTATCATTGAAAAGAAAATAAAATGTTTTAATATAAATGCTTTAAAAATTTCAAGAGAAATTGGTCTTGGTAGTAGAATTAATACTGTTATGCAAGCAGCATTTTTCATCATCTCAAAAGTTCTTGAAAAAGAAGAAGCAATTGCAATGATTAAAAAATTCATTGAAAAATCATTCCTTAAAAAAGGACAAAACGTTATTGAAATGAATTGGAAAGCTGTTGATGCAACAGAAGCTGCTTTGAATGAAATATCAGTTCCAACCGAATTATCAGGAAAATTTATCGAAGAAAAGAAATTGGTTCCTGATGATGCTGATGCTTTTACAAAAAATATCATTGAAAGAATAATGAAAGAAAAAGGTGATGATATTCCTGTTTCAGAAATGATTTATGACGGCTTTGTTCCTTCAGGTACAACAAAACTTGAAAAACGTGGTGTAGCACCATTTGTACCACATTGGGATGCAGATAAATGTATTCAATGTAATCAGTGTTCGATTGTTTGTCCTCATGCAGCTATAAGACCAAAATTGATTGCTGAAGCTGATTTAAAAGATGCTCCTGAAACTTTCAATACCGTTAATGCAAAAGGTAAAGACAAAGATTTATTTAGTTATAAATTGCAAATATTTATTGAAGATTGTCAAGGTTGCAATGTTTGTGTTAAAGAATGTCCGGTTAATGCTCTTGAAATGAAATCTTTTGAGGAAGAAAAGAATGCCGGTGAAGTTGAAAACCAGATTTTCTTCACAAATTTACCAGAAGATATTCTTGGTTCAAACAAAGAATACTCCATCAAAGGAAGTCAATTTAAGCAACCTCTTCTTGAATTCTCAGGAGCTTGTGCAGGTTGTGGTGAAACTCCTTATGCAAAATTAATCACCCAATTGTTTGGTGATAGAATGATAATTGCAAATGCTACCGGTTGTTCTTCAATCTGGGGTGCAACTTTCCCAACAATTCCTTATTGTAAAAATAAAAATGGACACGGTCCGGCTTGGGCTAATTCTTTATTTGAAGATAATGCAGAATATGGTTTTGGTATGAGCCTTGCTGTTGAATCTAACAGAAAACAACTTAAATCTCAAGTTTCAAGAATTTTAGCAGATTTAAATTCTGATGAATTTACTGAATTTAAGAAAACAGCGAGTCCAATAACTATTCAAGGAATTTTAGCATTTGTAGAAGTTTTACAATATGCGATTGACCATTGGAATGATGCTGACCAAGCAACAAAAGATAATGCTGCAAAAATAAAACAAATGCTTCCAATTGCATTAAGCGTTTGTATAAACGAAACAAGAAAACAAGCTCTTCTCAAAATTAAAGAGCTTCAAAATTATTTTGTGAAAAAATCAGTTTGGTCATTTGGTGGTGATGGTTGGGCTTATGATATTGGTTACGGCGGAATTGACCATGTTCTTGCTTCTGGAAAGAATATCAATATTCTCGTAATGGATACAGAAGTTTATTCCAATACAGGTGGACAAGCTTCAAAAGCGTCACCGCTTGGAGCTGTTGCGAAATTTGCCGAAGCTGGAAAAGAAACAATCAAAAAAGATCTTGGAATGATGACCATGAGCTATGGTTATATTTATGTAGCTTCAATTGCAATGGGTGCTAATAAAGCTCATGCACTTAAAGCAATTAAAGAAGCTGAAGAATTTGATGGACCATCATTAATTCTTGCTTATGCTCCGTGTATCAATCATGGAATTGATATGTCGGATGCTCAAAAAGAACAGAAAAAAGCAGTCGATTCGGGTTATTGGTTACTTTATAGATTTAATCCAGAACTCAAAAAAGACGGGAAAAATCCTTTCTCTTTAGATTCAAAAGAACCAACTATTCCGGTAATAGAATTTCTCGAAGGAGAAAAACGCTATACATCTCTTGAAAGAACGTTCCCAGAAAAAGTAGCTTCTTTTAGAGAAAATTTTGATAAATATGTCAAAACTCGCTATAAAGCATACAAAGACCTTTCAGAAAAATAAGATATAATAAAATTTAAACCTCCCCAAAAGGGAGGTTTTTTTTATATAATAATTGGTTGAAATTGTTCAACTAAGATTTTATTGATAAAATAGAAAGGTAGCTATTAAAATGGAAAAATTCAAATTAGTTTCTAAATATCGTCCAACCGGAGATCAACCGGAAGCAATTCAAGAGTTAGTAGAAGGACTGAATACTTCCTTAAAACACCAAACACTTTTGGGAGTAACCGGTTCTGGGAAAACATTTACAATTGCTAATGTTATTGAAAAAGTTAATAGACCTACTTTAGTATTGTCTCATAATAAAACTCTTGCTGCTCAACTTTATGGCGAATTTAAACAATTATTTCCTGAAAATGCAGTAGAATTTTTTATCAGCTATTATGATTACTACCAGCCGGAGGCTTATATTCCGGGCAGAGACATCTATATAGAAAAAGACTCTGATATTAATAAAGAAATTGAAAAACTTAGATTGAGAGCAACAATGTCTTTGATGGAAAGACGAGATGTAATTATCGTTGCCAGTGTATCTTGCATTTATGGATTAGGAATTCCGGAAGCATATCGAGAAGCACTTATTCGTATCAAAGTTGGTGACATAATGGACAGAGATGAACTCTTGATGCAATTGGTTAATATTCATTATGGAAGAAATGATGTTGCCTTTGAAAGAGGTGCTTTCCGCGTAAATGGCGATATTGTAGATGTTTACCCTGCTTACATGGAACATTCTGTCAGAATAGAATTTTTTGGTGATGAAATTGAAAAAATTTCTCGTATTAATCCTATCGATAATTATGTATTGGAAGTAGTTGAGGAATATCCAATCTATCCTGCAAACCATTTTATAACTAATGACGAAAGCCTTGAAAAAGCAATAAATGCCATTGAAGAGGAACTTGCAGAAAGAATTAGAGAGTTTATTGATCAGAACAAATTAATTGAAGCTCAAAGAATCGAACAACGAACAAAATTTGATATAGAAATGCTTAAAGAAGTTGGTGTTTGTTCTGGTATAGAAAACTATTCTCGTCATTTAACAGGTGCCAAACGTGGGGAACCACCGTATTGTTTGCTTGATTATTTTCCGGATGATTTTCTCATTATTATCGATGAATCTCATGTAACTATTCCACAAATTAATGCTATGTTTGGTGGAGATTTTACAAGGAAAAAGAATCTTGTCGATTATGGTTTCCGTCTCCCTTCAGCTTACGATAATAGACCTTTGAGATTCAATGAATTTGAAAATCATATTAATCAAGTAATTTATGTTTCCGCTACTCCTGGAAAATTTGAAATGGAAAAAACCGAAGGAGTTTTTGTTGAACAGGTAATTAGACCAACAGGTTTACTTGATCCTGAAATAGAAATCAAACCTGTTGCTACTCAAGTCGATGATTTACTGGAGCAAATTCGAATTAGAACAGAAAAGAATGAAAAAATCCTTGTAACAACATTAACCAAAAAAATGTCTGAAGATTTGTCACTATATTTAACCAATGCTGGTGTACGTGCAAAATATCTCCATAGTGAAATAAAATCATTTGAACGTGCAAAAATCATACGTGAATTGCGACTCGGAGAATTTGATGTTTTAGTCGGAATTAATCTTTTGCGAGAAGGACTTGATTTACCGGAAGTCTCTCTTGTTGCAATTCTCGATGCCGATAAAGTAGGTTTTCTTCGTTCTACAAGAGCTTTGATTCAGACTGCTGGACGAGCGGCAAGAAATGTGAACGGAAAAGTAATTTTTTATGCTGATAAAATTACAGATTCAATCCAAGAAACTGTTGAAGAAACAAACCGCAGAAGACAAAAACAAAAAAAATATAATCGAAAAAATGGTATCATTCCCAAAACAATACAAAAATCTATTGATGATATTCTTGCTTCAACTTCTGTTGCCGAAGGATATACAGAATATAATAAAAAGCCGGAAAAAGAAGCAAAGAATGATTTTGCCGAGTATTTACATTTAGATACAAAAGAAAAAATCATCAATGTCCTAAAAAAAGAAATGAAAAAAGCTGCTAAAAATCTTGATTTTGAAAAAGCTGCTGATTTGCGTGATCGAATACTTGAACTTGAGGAAAATTTTTGACAGAAATCAACTAACAGATCAATTATCAAAAAGGAATCTATTGGTTGTTATATCATTGAAACTGATTGCAAAGGTTATTCGGAAAAAGGAATATGGGATATTTATATGCAATTATCTAATATTGAAGCAGCCTTTCGAAGTATGAAATCAGAAATTGGAACTCCAGAACTCCTGACCTCATAGTTTTCTTTTTTCGCTAAATCTGTAAATAGTATCTGAACGAAAAGGAATTTTTTAACCATGAAGAACAGAAGTT
>JAOZMQ010000093.1 GCA_029934195.1 Candidatus Cloacimonadota bacterium
GGCGTACTTCTCTTTCTTTTTTATCAAGAGAGTACAATCGTTCAAAACTTCGAGGGCGAGAAAATAACAATCTTTTCCGATCCTTCTGTAAAAGGTGGATTATTAACCGGAAAATACGATTCTTATGGAACTTTACTTAAAAAATATCCAATTATCGAAAATGGAAAATTTGTTAATATTGCTGCAAACAAACAATATGCCACTTATTTGAATATTCCGGCAATAGGAAGTGTAAGCAATATTAATGTATCTGCTGGAAAACAGTCAATCAAAGATTTGTTAAATGAAAAAACTTATGTTCTTTCACGGTTTTCAACCTTTGAACCTAATGGAACTACAGGTGCGTTTTCCGGTGAAATCAGAAGCGGATATTTTATAAAAAACGGCAAGAAAATTCAGGTAAAAGGCGGCTCGGTAACCGGATTAATGGATAATGCAATGAAAGAAGTATATTTCTCGAAAGAAATCATTCAAGAAGGAAAGTACATTGGTCCAAAGTTTATCAAAGTCTGTAATCTTGATATTGCAGGTAAATAAAATTCATAAAATTGTCCCTCTTTTTCGATCGTACTCGTTCGCATTCTCCCAATTATTGAGAGATTAAGAGGGATTTTCAATCTTGAGACTATTTGAAGAAAGTTTT
This sequence comes from Candidatus Cloacimonadota bacterium, assembly GCA_029934195.1. Lineage (GTDB taxonomy): Bacteria > Cloacimonadota > Cloacimonadia > Cloacimonadales > JAOZMQ01 > JAOZMQ01. The sequence continues at coordinate 644 of JAOZMQ010000093.1, forward strand.
TCTTCAACTTTGAAATCGTGTTTACAAAACTATAAAAAAAGGAGATCTAATGGATTATCTTAATATTGCCATGGAATGTGCAGATTCTATGGGGGTTGATTATGCGGATATTAGAATTCAGAAAACACATTCTGAAATGATTTATCTTCGTAATCTCAGCTTAAAAAACACATCTGACAGTGTGGTTTATGGCTATGGAATAAGAGTGTTAAAAAACGGTGCTTGGGGATTTGCTCATAACAATATTTTCAATAAAGAAACCGTAATTGCAACTGTAAAAAAAGCTTATGAAATTGCTTGTATTTCGGCACAAGTAAAGAATGGAGAAGGCATTAAACTCGCTACTGAAAGAAGTTACATTGCTTCATATAAAACTCCAGTAAAACTGAATCCATTTCAAGTTCCTCTTAAAGAAAAAGTTGATTTGATGTTGGAAGTAAACAAAACAATGCTCAATTACAGTCTTATAAAACAGGCAATGTTTTGGGTACAATCTCGCACAGACGAGAAACTTTTTGCATCAACTATCGGGACAAGATTAGATATTTCAACAACTTTTGTATGTCCTTATGTTACGGCTACAGCAGTTACCAACGATGATAGTCAATCTCGATCTTTCAATATTGGTGGTCAGGCAAAAGGTTGGGAAATGCTCTTGGAAAATAATCTTTTGGAGAAAGCCCCTGTTATAGCTGAAGAAGCGATAATGAAAGTTAATGCTGATTCTCTCGGACCGGAAACAAGAAGAGATTTACTTCTTGATCCTATTCATCTTGGATTAACAATGCATGAATCTGTTGGACATCCAACTGAATTGGACAGAGTTCTTGGTTGGGAAGCAGATTTTGCAGGAATATCTTTTGCTACTCCAGAGAAATTAAAGAACTATCGTTATGGTTCTAAGATTGTTAATCTTTCGGGGGACAATACTTTGGAAGGCGGTTTGGCTACAGCGGGATTTGACGATGATGGAGTTCCGGGACAAAAATGGTCAATTGTAAAAGATGGAATTCTAAACGAATATGGAACTACTCGTGAAACAGCTCCTTTTATTGGAGAACAACAAAGTCGAGGTTGCAATAGAGCAACTTATTATTATGATTTTCCTATAAATAGAATCCCAAATTTATATCTTGAACCTGGTAAAAAAACTTTAACACCACAAGAGTTAATTTCAGATACGGAAGATGGGGTTTATATCGAAGGACAAGGTTCATTCTCAATTGATCAGCATAGAGAAAACTTCCAATTTGGTGGAGATATGTTTTGGGAAATCAAGAATGGAAAGAAAATTCGTCCATTAAAAAAAATCATTTATAAATCCAATAATCCTGAATTTTGGAATAGTGTTGATGCCATTTGTGATAAAAGATTTTGGAAACCTTATGGGGTAATCAATTGTGGAAAAGGTCAACCAATGCAAGCTGGAAGAATGACTCATGGTGCTTCTTTGACGAGATTCAGAAACATTAGAGTAGGAGGTTCACAATGATGAAGAACGAACTTTTTGAGAGAGCCAATGAATTTGTAAAAAGAAATTGTAATGCCGATGATTATTCATTTGCGATTTACAGTCGTCAATCTCACGAAACAAGATTTGCTCAGAATGCAATAACTCAGCATATCGCCGGAACAAATTTCCATGTACATTTTTCTGTCTCTTATGGAAATAAAACAGGTACTGCTTCTATAAATCAGCTAAATGAAGAGTCATTAAAAAAAATGATTGATACTGCTCAACAAATTGCAGTTTTAAATCAACCGGATACCGAATTTATCGCTACTCAATCAGAAAAGAAATTGAAAGAATTTAACAATTATTCTGAGGAAACTGCAAAAATTTCGACAGAACAAATGGTTGAAATGATAAAAAAATGCGTAAAGAATGCAAAAGAAAAGGATGCTGTAGTTTCCGGAATGACAGAAAAACATATCTCAAAATATTTTTTCACGACAAAAAATGGTTTTGAATCTTATGATTGTTTTACAAGTTTTTCGCATTCAATGACAATGAAAAAAAATGAAGTAGAAACAAAAGTTTCAAAAGGAGTAAAGAATTTTTCAGATTTTGATATTGATGAGCAAATTGCTCAATTGAATTCTCAATTTGATTCTTTACACAAACCAAAACCTTTTGAAGCACAAAAAATTCCGGTAATTCTTAGACCGGCAGCAGTCAGAAATCTTTATTCCTTTTTATATTGGATGATGAATCGAAGAGATGCAGATGAAGGAGTTTCGCCTTTTAGCAATCAGATTGGAAAACAATTTTTTGGAGAAAATTTTTCTTTACGATCAATTACTGGAGACTCGTCAATTTTTGTACCTTCTTTTTCTTCTGATGGTATAGTCTCAGAGGATATTGATTGGATAAATAAAGGAATACTTAAAAATCTTCCAACTACAAGATATTATGCTGATGCTCATAACTTGAAGGATTCAAATCCTTTCAATTTTTATATTGACGGTGGAGATGTAACAGAGAAAGAAATGATGAAAAAAGTTGGTAAAGGTCTAATTATCAATAATTTCTGGTACATCAGATTCATTGATAAAAAAAGAGGTGAGTTGACCGGAATGACACGTGATGGAGTTCTCTATTTTGAAGATGGTGAAATCAAGCATTCAGTCAATAATTTTAGATGGAATGAAGTTTTGAATGAAACTACTCAAAGAATTCTATCGCTCGGAAAAAATATTCAATTAGATGCACAAACAAGAGTTCCAAGTATGCTTATTGATAATTTTAATTTCGTAGATACATCTTCTTTTTAGAAGTTTAGAATGCCAGACATTATGGATTTTAACCTTATCCAAGTTTTTTGAACAAAAAGTTAGTTTTCATTCAGATACTAATTTACATAAGAAACCACAGGCATACCCCGAAAATGTGAAAGTCTTGCCTTGTAAGTATCTATATAATATAGTAATTATCTACTTTATTTCATTGAAAAATAATTTAATTTATGAGTCTTTAATTATTAAATCAACAAGCTTAGATATAGACCTTCGACCTAATTATCATTTAATTGACTCACGAGTTGAAGGTCATATCTTTGATATATTTTCATAAAAAACACCTATATTTTGAGATTATTCTTGTCTATATCTTTATTTTTTCTGCACTTTGAATTTGTAGTATCAAAATTATAGAATTATCAAAAATATATAAATTTAGGGCAAGTGTCTCATTTTTTTTAAGTGAACTTATTTTATACTAACTTTTATATTAAATTTTTCGATATAATGATAATCGAAGTATTGTTTCTTTTGAATGATTATTAATATTGACAAATAACATAGAAATTGAAAAAAATAAATTTAATAGAAAATGGAGTAGAAATGAAATTCTTAATCTTTATTATAATTCTGATTATTGCAGTCAATACTGCTCTTGGAGATGGGCGATTGTTTATCTCATTACCGGAATATTTTAGAGAGTTGAGTTTCTTTCGTTACCTAATTCTAATTTCATCTGCTATATATTTATCTTTTTTCTTGATTGGTCTTATGGGAAATGTCTTTAGAAACTATATTCCACCAGATAACGATGAAGAAGAAAAAGAAAGTGAAGAAGAATCTGAAAAATTAGATCAAGAATTAGAAAGTAATAAAGAAATAGATGAACTCGCGGAGCTTACCTAAATCTCTCTGCAATAAACTAATAGTAAAACAATTATTCTTCATTTATCAATTTCACTTGACACAATCTCTAACTAATTTGGTTGATTAAACTTAGAATTTAGCGAAGAAATCTGTAATCTGAATTAGAATTTAAAATAAAGGAAAAAAAATGTATTCTGGTATAAATTATTGTCTAAAATGTGGGGGAAAACTCTCTATAAAAAATGATCGAGAAAATAAAAGTCGCCCAATTTGTAATGATTGTGGTTGGATTTATTACAAAAATCCGATTCCGGCTTCCGCTTGTCTTGTTGTTAATAGTAAAAATGAGATTCTATTAATCAAAAGAAAATTTGAACCAAGTTCTGGGAAATGGGCATTACCGAGTGGTTATATTGAAATCAACCAAACTCCTGAGCAAGCAGCAATTGCGGAGATGAAAGAAGAAACTAATTTAGATGGTGAAATTGATTATTTTATTGATTATTTTACTGGAGATTCTCCAATTTATCAAAAGATTATTTCTTTCGGATATAAAATGAATATTATCGGTGGTACACTTGAAGCCGGTGATGATGCTTCAGAAGCAAAATTTGTTTCTTATGAAAATTTACCTGAAATTTGTTTTGCAAGTCATAGACATTTTATTGAAATTTGGAAAAAAAATAAATAAGATAGAGGTCAAAAAAATGGAAATAAATAAAATTTATGAACCAAATGAAATTGAAAAAAAATGGTACAAAGTTTGGAATGATAGCGGATATTTCTCACCCAAAAAAGATCCAAATCAAAAACCTTTTACAATATTGATTCCACCACCAAATGTAACCGGAATTCTCCACATGGGGCATGTTCTCAACAATACAATTCAAGATGTCATGATTCGTTATAAAAGGATGACCGGAGTTCCAACTTTATGGATTCCGGGAGTTGATCATGCTGGAATTGCAACACAAAATGTTGTTGAAAAGGAATTGGCAAAAGAAGGGAAAACGCGTCATGAAGTTGGGCGTGAAGCTTTAGTCAAAAAAATATGGAAATGGAAAGAAGAAAAAGGCGGAAGAATTATTGAGCAATTAAAACAGCTTGGTTGTTCTTGTGATTGGTCACGACAAAGATTTACGATGGATGAACAATTATCTCGTTCCGTAAAAGAAGTTTTTGTTGCTTTATATAAAAAAAATCTCATTTATAAAGGCAAATATATTATTAATTGGTGTCCGCGCTGTGTTACTGCTTTGGCAAATGATGAAGTTGATCATACAGATGAATCTGGACATTTTTGGTATGTTCATTATCCTTATGTAGATGGAAGTGGTTTTCTTACAATTGCTACAACTCGCCCGGAAACAATGCTCGGTGATGTTGCAATTGCAGTTCACCCAAAAGATGAAAGATATAAAAATCTTGTTGGTAAATCAGTAAAACTTCCTCTTACAAATCGTGAAATTCCAGTAATTGCAGATGAATATGTTGATAAAGATTTTGGGACCGGTTGTGTAAAAATAACTCCCGCTCATGACCCAAATGATTTTGAAGTTGGAAATCGCCACAATCTAGAAAGATTAATTGTAATGGATGAACATGGTGTGATGAATGAATCTTCCGGAAAAGATTTTCAAGGAATGGATCGTTTTGCTGCAAGAAAAAAAATACTCCAAATGTTGAAAGAGCAAAATTTATTGGAAAAAACAGAAGAACACACACATTCAGTCGGTCATTGTTATCGTTGCGGAACAATTATTGAACCTTATTTGTCTGATCAGTGGTTTGTAAAAATGAAACCTCTTGGAGAAAGAGCTATCGAAGTCGTCAATAATGGAGAAGTCAAATTCCAACCGGAAAGATGGAAAAAAGTCTATCTTCATTGGATGGAAAATATTCGAGACTGGTGTATTTCGCGACAAATTTGGTGGGGACATCGAATTCCTGCATATTATTGCGAGAATTGTAATGAATTAACTGTTTCAGTGGAAGCTCCAACAAAATGCCAAAAATGTGGGAGCACAAAATTTACTCAAGAAGCAGATGTTTTGGATACATGGTTTTCATCTTGGTTATGGCCATTTTCAACTTTAGGTTGGCCAGATGAAACAGAAGATTTGAATTATTATCTTCCTACAAATCTCTTGGTAACAGCTCCGGGAATTATTTATCTTTGGGTCGCAAGGATGATTATGGCGACACTTGAATTCAAGGATATAATCCCATTTGATACAGTTTATTTGCATGGAATGGTACTTGATGAAAATGGAATAAAAATGAGTAAATCTCTCGGAAATTCTCCAGATCCAATAGATATTATCGAAAAAGTTGGTGCTGATGCTCTTCGTTTTGGAATGATTTTTAATACTCCAAAAGGACAAGACAGTTATTACTCCGAAAACAATTTGGAAGGTGGCAGAAATTTTGCCAATAAAATTTGGAATGCTTTCCGATTTATTATGATGAATGTAGAAAAAATCGAAGGACTTTCAAGTAAAGAAAACCTTAAACTTGAACTCGCCGATAAATGGATTTATAGTCGTCTGAATCAGGTTACAAAAGAAGTTCAAATTCAATATGAAAATCTTAGATTGAATGATGCAGCAGCCTTATTGATGGATTTTATTTGGAAGGAATTCTGTTCATGGTATCTTGAATTATCCAAAGATAGAATTTATAATAATGAGAATAAAGAGGGACAATTAACAACCAAATACGTTTTGCTTGATGTTCTTCAAAATGCAATGAGATTATTGCATCCGATTATGCCATTTATTACCGAAGAAGTTTGGCAAACCATCAAAGAATATTTTCCAATGGAAGAAGAAGCTCTAATCATTGCAAAATATCCGATTTCAGATGAATCTCTCATTGATGTTTCTATTGATAAAGATATGAAACTTATTCAAGAATGTATTATTGGAGTCAGAAATTTGAGAAGGCAAGTCAATCTTTCTCCTGCTTTGGAAATTGAAATTTTTGCTAAAGTTAGTTCAGCAAAGCAAATTGAATTGATGAAAAATTATGCAAATTATTTTGCTAAATTAGCGAAAGTAACTTCTATTCAAACTGGTATTGATATCGAAAAGCCAAAAGCTTCAATAGCTGAAGTTGTGCAAAATGTTGAAATTTATCTTTCTCTCGAAGGATTAATTGATCTTGATAAAGAAAGAGAAAAATTAGAAAAGCAGATAAAAAAATTGGAAATGGAACTTAAAAAAATCAATGGTAAACTGAATAATGAAAAATTCGTTGCTAAAGCTCCGGCTCATATTCTCGCTAAAGAGAAAGAAAAATTTACTGAAATAAAATGTAAATTAGACAAAACGATTGAGCTAAAAAATGGTCTAAAATAGCTTAACAAATAAATTTGGACATCTGATTGTAAATTGAACAAGTCCTTCAAGGTTTTTTAATCTTGGAGGACTAACAAAAGGAAAATATGTTTGAATTTGGAATTATTGATGCACATTGTCATTTATTTACTTCTGATAATCAGGAAAATATTTCTGATGTTCACAGATATCTACATAAAGCTAAATCCAATAACATTACCGGATTTATTTCTACAGCTTTAACAAAAGAAGAGCTTGTTCTGCATGAACAAAATAAATTTCAAGAGATACAATTTATTGCCGGAATTCATCCTCATTATAAAAATACAAGTATTAATGACATCTATTTTATAGATGAAGCTGCTCGAAATAAAAGTATCATTGGTCTGGGAGAGATTGGATTAGATGGAAGATTCGAAAATATCTCCAAACAGAAAAAAATATTATTAGCTCAACTTGAAATTGCTAGAGATTTCGATTTACCGATAATATTCCATATTGTCAAAGAGTACTATAATTTTCTTTCTCTCATAAAAAAAACATTTCCCAAAACAAGAGGTTACATTCATAATTTTAATGGGTCATTAGAAATATTTCAAGAAATTAGACAATTAAATCTTGGATTTTCTATACACAAAAATCTTCTAAAAAGGAAAAGAAATATCCAAATTATCAATGCAATTATTAATAACTGCTTATTTTTCTTTGAAACTGATGCAATCATTCAAAACAATAAAAATTTCAATCTTCATCAAAATGAATTAGTCTCTTTAATCAATGATATTGCGAATTTAATTGGAGTTCCCTTTGAACAACTAATTTATTTACAATATAAAAATATCAATCAGATTTTTGAGCATCAATTATGAAGGATATAAATTCAGAACACCTGACCTCATAAAAACAATATTTCTCGTAACTTCTACATTTGAGTACATTATAAGGAGGTCTATATTTTTTATTTGCCAAGAAATGGATTTATAATTGAACCTATTTTTCAAAAACACCGAGGATAATATAATGCCCCAAATGCTTTTGCCTTTTTTTCCCGATGAAATAAAATTAATCAATTCTTTACTTGGTTTTGTTAAAAAGGATAATTATGTTTATTACTTTAATGGTCAGATGCCAATATTTCATCATGCTGAGGATGATCTTCAGTCTTTCAAAATGTTTGTCAGTCAACTTTATCTCTGCGGTAATGCAAGTCAGTCAGAAATAGTACGTGCTTTTGGCATAAGTCAAAGTAGTATAAAGAGATGGGTGAAAAAATATAAAAATAATGGACCTTCTTCATTTTTCATTAAAACCGTACGTCGTACCGCAAAAGTATTGACACCTCAAAAAATATCTGAAATTCAAGAATTACTTGATTCCGGTGAGGAAATAGATGATATTTCCAGGGTAACCGGAGTTAAAAAAGGAACGATTTACAAAGGTATTTCGCAGGGTAAAATGTATAAATTAAAAAAAAAGAGGTAGATGACTTTTCTATAAATAAAAGTCAACGCAGTCAATCCGATAGTGAACAAGGTATGGGCTTTGGCTGTAAGCGTTCAGATGAAAGAGTATTAGCTTCTATAGGTCAACTTGAAGAAGCCGAAAGTCGGTTTGAATCAAATCAAGATGTTTCTATGGGAGGAGTACTTCTTGCTTTACCATTCCTTTTGGGAAATGGACTTCTCAAACATTTAAAGAAATATTATTCTCTTCCGAATGGATTTTATTCAATTCAACATCTATTTTTAACTCTCGCCTTTATGGCTTTACTTCGTCTTAAATCACCTGAAAACCTTCGTAATGTTGCTCCTGGAGAATTG
>JAOZMQ010000094.1 GCA_029934195.1 Candidatus Cloacimonadota bacterium
ACAATAAATAACTACAAAAAAAAATGCAGGCCGAACAGGCCTGCAACTACATTTTGTACATATCTTTTAAGTGTGTAGGTGCGTCCACCCACACTTAAAAGTTTCGCTCAATATTTTATAGTACTTGTGATGTTATTTATATTAGATGGGCGAAGCGTCCCCCGCCCATCCGGTTCGGTTAGCCTAGCACTCTCAATGCCATCCTCAAGGATTTGCCTGAGGTGTGACATTGCCACAGCAGATTTAGCCAAGATTAGAGAGGATTACAGTGCTGTGACTAAGAAGGTTTATCCTCTTCAGTGAAAAAATTGCAAAAATTCGATTATTGTTTATTACGAGAGACATTTCTTCAAATTTAAGCTATGAAAAGCTCATTGTCATAAGACAAATTAAATTAAACGACTGTGTAAAAGTGCCTTGCCGTTCCGAGCCATTCGATATACCAAAGGTAATATTTTCCTGTAAAGAATTCATTCTTAGTTACTTCTGCACCGGGGATAATTAGATATTACATTTCTCCATATTTGTAATAACTAAGTCTCTAATTGTTTTGTTTTTTCGATAACTGCCTAAGCATAATGTATGCAGTATCTCCTTCCAAATTTTCTAACAAATATTTATTCCACTTTTTGAACAATTAGAATCTCTATTTTAATTATTCAAAGGACATTCTTTATAAGTTATCCAATTAGGCTTAACGCCATACGGGGAAGAGAATTGGCTTGAGCCAGCATACCTACAGCAGCTTGGGTCAGAATCTGATTTCTAGTGAATTCCGTCATTTCAGTTGCCACGTCAACATCTGAAATACGAGATTCTGCTGCTTGTAAATTTTCCGCCTGAATTGACAGATTCGTTATAGTATTTTCGAGTCTATTTTGCACAGATCCAAGTGAAGCACGAATATTATCTTTTCTAACAATTGCAGTATTAATTTGCTCAAGAGCAAGCTGAGCTGCACCTTGAGTTGAAACTGCAATTACAGAAGAAGCATCCGCAGTTGAACTTGAAACACTAGGATTTGTACTTGAAAACAAAGAAGTAGTTCTTACATCACCAATTCTAACGAAATAATAATCTTCTGATCTATTATTTCCAGAACCGAAATGTATTTTCATTCCACCTGTAATGTCTCCGGAAGTTCCTTCAGTTCCTGTAACTTCCTGCCATCCACTACTGTTTGAATATAATCCTTCTGTTGATGTCCAAGTATTTCCAGATGTCCAAGAACCACTTGTACCTGCAATAGACACGTTACCATTTAAAAGCTTTACACCATTGAAATCTGTAGCATTTGCTATTCTATCAATTTCAGCTGCCATTGCCGAGAATTCAGAATGAATAATCATTCTTTGTTCATTGGTATATGTACCGGTTGCTGATTGCTCAGCGAGCTCTTTCATACGGATGAGTTTTTCATCAATAACTCCAAGAGCACCTTCAGCTGTTTGTATCATCGAGATTCCATCCTGTGCATTGCGAACTCCTTGATCAAGAGCAGCAATATCTGAGCGCATTGACTCACGGATTGCCAATCCGGCGGCGTCATCAGCAGCTGAATTTATACGTAATCCAGTGGATAATCTTTGAACAGAAGTTGAAAGGCTATTGTATGAATTACTTAAATTCCTGGCTGTATTCATCGCCATCATGTTGTTATTTATTACGAGTGACATTTTGTTCCTCCTTGATTGTTTGATTGCCGTCCAAACTAAAATAAGTAGGCTATAACTTATTTTAGACACTGGCTATTCTGCTGGTCATAGGCTGAACCAAACCAATTCTTAGAGTACTTTTATCACTCGATATTAACCGATAAGTCGCATTGCCATTTGTGGTAGTGAATTGGCTTGTGCCAACATACCTACCGCAGCTTGAGTAAGAATCTGATTTCTAGTAAATTGAGTCATTTCACTTGCAACATCCACGTCCGAAATACGTGATTCAGCAGCTTGTAAATTTTCTGCCTGAATTGAAATATTGGTAATAGTATTTTCCAATCTGTTTTGAACTGCTCCAAGTGCAGCTCTTGTATTATCCTTACGAATAATAGCTGTATCAATCTGTTCAAGAGCCTTTTGAGCAGCTGCTTGAGTTGATACGGCAACAGTTGAAGAAGCGTTTGCAGTTGATGAAACTGCAGAATTTGTTCCTGAGAAGAGAGAAGTAGTTCTCATATCACCAACTCTCATGAAATAATAGTCTTCTGCACGATTATTTCCAGGACCAAAGTGAATTTTTACTCCACCTGTTATATCACCGCTACTACCTTCAGTACCATTTACTTCTTGCCATCCACTACTATTGGTGTACATACCTTCAGAAGCAGTCCATGTATTTCCAGTTGTCCAAGAACCACTTGTTCCTGAAACTGAGACATTACCATTGAGTAACTTAATTCCATTGAAATCCGTAGCATTTGCAATTCTATCAATTTCAGCAGCCATTGCAGCAAACTCGGAATGAATAATCATTCTTTGTTCGTTGGTGTAAGTACCAGTTGCTGATTGTTCTGCGAGTTCTTTCATTCTGATCAATTTTTCATCAATTACGCCAAGTGCTCCTTCTGCTGTCTGGATCATTGAGATTCCATCCTGAGCATTTCTGACTCCTTGATGCATTGCAGTAACTTCTGCTCGCATTCCTTCACGAATTGCCAATCCTGCGGCGTCATCAGCAGCAGAATTAATTCTCAAACCCGTAGAAAGTCTTTGAACCGAAGTTCCAAGAGCGTTATACGACTTTGTGAGATTTCTGGCTGTATTGTTCGCCATCAGGTTATTGTTAATTACGAGTGACATTTTTTCCTCCTTGATTGGTTTCTTAGGCTTCCATGCAAATGTAAAGGCGTCACTTTACACTTGTTCTCTATTCTGGCTTTCTACTGTTTGTTCTAGGCTGAACCAAACCAATCTATAATGGAGTTTGACCACTCATGTTGTAATTATTTAATTAACCAATTAACCTCATTGCCATTTGTGGTAGCGAGTTAGCTTGTGCCAACATACCTACCGCAGCTTGAGTAAGAATTTGATTTCTAGTAAATTCTGTCATCTCACTAGCAACATCAACATCAGATATTCTTGATTCTGATGCTTGTAAATTTTCAGCTTGAATGGAAATATTAGTAATAGTATTTTCCAGACGGTTTTGTGTAGCTCCAAGATGGGCTCTAATATTATCCTTGCGGACAATTGCAGTATTAATCTGCTCAAGAGCTCTCTGTGCGGATGCTTGAGTAGAAACAGCTACAGTATCAGATGCATTTGCATCTGAAGCGACTGCTGAGTTTGTTCCAGAGAAAAGGGAAGATGTTCTCATATCTCCAATTCTCATGAAATAATAGTCTTCAGCACGATTATTTCCACTACCAAAGTGAATTTTTACTCCACCTGTTATATTGCCGCCTGAACCTTCTACACCGGTTACTTCTTGCCAACCACTACTGTTAGTGTACATACCTTCAGAAGCGGTCCAAGTATTTCCTGCGGTCCAAGAACCAGAATTTCCAGCTACTGAGACATTTCCGTTAAGAAGTTTAATCCCATTAAAATCCGTAGCATTTGCAATTCTGTCAATTTCAGCTGCCATTGCAGCAAACTCAGAATGAATAATCATTCTTTGTTCATTTGTATATGTACCTGTAGCTGCTTGTTCTGCGAGTTCTTTCATACGGATAAGTTTTTCATCAATAACACCAAGTGCACCTTCTGCGGTTTGGATCATTGATATTCCATCTTGTGCGTTTCTGGTTCCTTGTTTTAAAGCAGTAACTTCAGAACGCATTTGCTCGCGAATTGCCAATCCGGCTGCATCATCAGCTGCCGAATTAATTCTTAGACCAGTTGATAATCTCTGAACTGATGTTCCAAGTCTTGAATAGGACTCTGTAAGATTTCTGGCTGTATTGGTTGCCATCAGGTTATTGTTAATTACGAGTGACATTTTTTCCTCCTTGAAGAATTTCTCATCCCTTGGGGAACAGACTCATAGTATTCCATAACCTTGGCATACTTTTGTGTTGCTTACCTTCTCCTTACGGAGAAAGCTAACACGAGTAACATCACACTATGTGCTTGTAAAAGATCGAGTTCACTGGGTATTGAGCGAATTATTAAATTTTGTTTGTAAGGTTTACAATTATTATTATTTCGACGTTTAATTTCTTGACTTTAGTTTCTTTTATAGAATTTTATATATTCGTCATTTCCTTTTGATTATCCTAAAAGTCTGAGAGCCATTTGTGGAAGTGAATTTGCTTGGGCAAGCATTGCTACAGCTGATTGTGTAAGGACTTGATTCTTTGTAAACTCAGTCATTTCGGTTGCAAGATCAACATCTGATACTTGAGATTCAGCAGCTTGAAGATTTTCTCTTTGTGAATCCAAAGATGCAATTGTGTTTGATAATCTATTCATCATTGAGCCAAGATAAGCTCTATTCTTTTCTTTTGCAACTATAGCTGAATCAATTTGTTCTAAAGCGATTTGAGCTGAATGTTGAGTTGATACGGAAACTTTATTTGAAGCACTTGTCGAAGCATCGCCGATACCTCTGAAAAGACCATTTGTAGTCATATCTTCAATATTAATAAAGTAATAGTCTTCAGCTCGTTCGTTTCCTGTTCCGAAATGTATTTTTACACCTACATCATCACCGTATTCTCCATTTGGAAGAAAATGTTGAGAACCTAATGATTCATTTCCGGTTTGTAACCAGCCACCTGTAGTTGGATAACCGGTTGATCCTGTTGATAGAGTTCCATCAATTAGTTTACGACCTGCAAATTCAGTTGATTGTGCAATCCTATCAATTTCGGCAGCCATTGCTGCAAATTCAGAATGGATAATTTGTCGTTGTTGGTGAGTATAAGTACCGGTTGCAGCTTGTTCTGCAAGTTCTTTCATGCGGATAAGTTTTTCATCAATAATCTCCATTGCACCTTCAGCTGTTTGAAGAAGATTGATTGCCATTTCTGCATTTCTAACACCCTGATTAAGTACGGTAATATCAGAGCGCATTGTTTCTCTTACTGCTAATCCTGCTGCATCATCTGCTGCGGAATTAATTCTTAGACCTGTGGTTAATCTTTCGATTGATGTTCCCAAATTTGCGTAATGGGTTCCGAGATTGCCAGCTGCAACAGTGGCGAATTGGTTGTTGTTAATAAATAGAGACATAACATCCTCCTTGATGTTTTTTTTGGGGCTTCCTTGCCCGTTGGCTTCCTTGCCTTTTGATTTACGATTAGAAACGAATCATTCGTTTCTTACTTAGTCGTATCAATAAAATGAGACTTGTTTTTTGCATTTGCATAAAGAGATATTGCTCTTACACCTGCATTTCTTTTTTCAAGTCTTAACTGTACTTCTTTTTTCTGGTTTTGCAGTTCCACACTATTTTTGTTTTCCAAGTCAATGATCGAGGTCATTTTAGTATGTATATCGGAGAGGAACTCATTTGCTTTAATTTTTTTTAAAGATTTTTCTTCCAATTCTCGTAACACACTGTAAACAACGGAGTTCTGTATCTTGGAAATTTGATTAAGTAGGAAGGATTTTTCATCCATTAACTGTTTTAAACCGGCAAGGTCTTCTTCGGAGATTGTTTGTTCTTCTGCCTCTGTCTTTATTTCATATTGTCTGTAGAGTTGTTTTATTTTGAGTAGTTTTCTAAGTTGAACATCAACGACTGTTTCATCATTTGAACTTTCGGAAAATTCATCAGGAGATAGTTCGCTAATTCTTTGTTCAATCTCAATAATTTGTTTTTTGATTAATTGAAGTTTTTTCTCTTTGATAATTACTTCAAAATCAGTTGATTTTTTTTCCTCCTCTTTCTGATTTATTTCATCTTCAATTCGCGTGTAAAGTGTCAGCTCAATATTCTTTTTTTCGATTATCAAACGTCCAAGTTCCATATTATAATGAATCCATTCTGCAATATGGTTTTCATCATCATTGATAGAAAATTCACTTTGCTTAATAAAATTTTTTTTCTTTTGTTTTGACTGATGTTTCTGATCTTGTGGCTTTTGGTGTGCAGCCCCCCTCCTTTCAGCGATGCGAATCGCTTGAGTTTCAGAAATTCCTTTTACTAAATCATTATCATCAGACATATTTTTCTCCCATTCAATTATCGTGAACAAGTCAAATTTCTTTAAGAATAATTATTATGTCTTTGATTGTCAAAGATAAAAATATTTTTTTCATTAAGGAGCTGTTATGAAAGAAACTTTACAAACCAACAAAGAATTTTGTAATTAGTATCTGAACGAAAACTAACTTTTTCTAAATTTTCTTTTTTTGCTCTGTAGCTTAGTTCTCTTTTTTCTTTACCCAACGTTAACGCATTGGACTATATAGATGTCGCTTCTATGAAGCTGAAAAAGAAAGAATTTCCTAATTAATCTTTTCTTCATGATCTTCATGGTTAAAAAATTCTTTTCGTTCAGATACTAATTACTCAATACATTGAAATTGCGAGAACCACAGATTTTCAATGTTCAATTTCGTAGAAGAAACTCAAAATTCAAAGTTCATAACACCAGAGCTCAGAGTAACTTCCCTTCCCTATTAAGATTTTAATGAGACCAATTATTCATTTTTCATTGTTCATCATTTTCTTTGCCTTTTTTTTATCCATCGTAAAACGAGTACGTTTTTAAAAGAGAACAAATAAGATTCTGAGGTTGCTTTGTAAATACTATTTATTGAACTTTAATTAGGTCATCAACAGAAAGCTTAAAGATATCCATTTGTTCATTGGTGATAATTAATTCATTATCTTCAATTGAAATAGCTTCACATTGTTTTGCACTTATTGGTAACCAATGTTTTTTTCCATTAAAGAAGTCATCGCCTTTATCTACTTCAAATAGCCAGACATTATTATAAGTTAATACCACAAGTTTTTTCCCATCTTTTGAGCAATCAGCAGCAGTGACTCTTCCACCGATTGTGATTTCTGATAATTTTGTCAGAGCATTTTTTTTATCTGTATCCATACTATCAAAACGATACAGACAAGTATTTTTATCAGAACGATGCTTGGTCAAAACATATATTTTATCATTGGCTGTAAAAATAGCTTCGCAATCATAATTTCTCATTTTAGGAGGGAATTTTTTTTGTTCAGGAAAATAAAAATCTATCTTTTCAAAAAATCTTGTAGCAAGAACATTATAGACATTTGGTTCTTTTACTATATATATTGATAAATCTTTTCTGGCATTACCATTATTTCCGCAAGCACCTATATATAAATTTCCATTGTTATCAGTTGAAATATCTTCCCAATCAATATTTACAGCATCTGGAATACTTAATCCGTGATATTCTTCTGCCCATTCAGGAACATGTAAGCTTCCATCTTGGCGAATTGCAAAAATCCGAGCTTCATCACCGGAGTCATTTAAAGTCCAATATAAATCGTCAAAAATTCTACTTTTTACAATTCCAGATGATTCATTAATTTCCTTAAATTGAATTTTTGCAAATGGTTTCAGTTTAACTTCATCTTTGTTAGGTAAATCCACACTTATTACTTCTGTTGAATATAATGAACTCAAATAAATAATAATGAATAAGAATACACTTACTAATGTTTTCATAATTTTCTCCTAAATTTATTATTAGAAGTTTTAATGCTTCTATAAAAGAACATTTCTTTTTTTCTTGATTAATTTTGCAAGAAAAATAAAAGCGTTAATCTCAATTTCTTTTTGATTGACTGATAAATTCATAATTTTTCTTTTAACAGAAATTTAATATTTGGATATTTTTCGCATCAAAATCAGATGATTTCAAAGGATAATACTTCTATTACAAGAGAACAAAAAATGACAAAAAATGTAAATAAAGCTGCTATCATAACTTTAGGTAATATCTCACGATTAGTTATCAAAACTATTATTGGAGTTATTTTAGTAAGAATTTTTTCTAAAGAAATTTTCGGTACTTATAGACAAACTATTTTTCTATATCAAACGTTCTCAGCTCTCTTTTTTCTTGGGATTCCATACAGTATTTTGTATTTTATTCCAAAGATAAAAAAAAATGAAGAATCAAAAAGTTTTGTCACACATACACTTTTGTTCATGTTTGTTTTAAGTTTATTTTTTTCATTACTTCTTTTCTTATTTAGAAATGTAATTGCAGAGTGGTTTAATAATCAATTATTATCAAAAGTTCTCTTGATTTTTTGTAGTTATCCAATTTTTATGATGATTTCAGAAACCTATAATTATCTTTTACTCGGATTTCAAAAACCAAAAAAAGTGGCATTTTTCGCAATATTTTCAATTATTTCTGATTTTATCTTCATTCTTTCTATTGCATTATTTACAAATAATATTCAATTTACGATTCTCGGTTTAGTTATTTCCTCTGCAATTCAATTTTTGTATGTTATTTTTGATTTACGAAATTTTGCAACCTTAAAATTAAATTTTGATAAAGACATTATCCTTAAACAGATAAGATTCTCTCTTCCAATTTGGTTTTCTGGAATGATTACCCTTTTGACAAAGCAAATAGATAAAATGATTATTTCAACTTATTTCACACCGGAAATTTTTGCAATTTTTGCTATCGGTTCCACAGAAATTCCAATTATTGGAACTCTTAGAAATTCTGTTTTTGGAGTATTACACCCGGAAATAATGAAATTAAATTTCCAAGAACAAAAGGCTGAAATTATTAAATTATTTTCAGGTTCAACAAGAAAAATGGCAATAATCATTTTTCCAATAATTACGTTTTTTTTCTTTTTCGCAAAAGATTTTTTAAATATTTTATATACTGATAACTACAACGATTCTATAATTATTTTTCGCATTTATCTTCTGATTACTCCTTTAAGGATTGTTAATTATTCACTTCTATTACAAGCAGCTTCCAAAACAAATTTTTTGCTTTATCGGTCGATATTGGTATTAGTTCTTAACACTATTTTGAATATTATTTTGGTAAAAACTATTGGGATTATTGGTCCGGCATTGGCAACAGTTATTGTAACTTATATTGATATAATTCTTTTTATTTCAATTTTTAAGTATTCTCTCGGATTCAAATTATTAGAATTATTTCATTTTAAATCAATCTTTTTTACCTTTATAATTGCAAATATTTCCGCTTTACTTATAAGTCCTTTGTTGTTACTCAACATGAAAAATTGGATACGATTTCCATTAGGATTTCTTTCCCATCTTGCTGTATTTTATTTCTTAGGCTCTTTTTTCAAAATAATTACACAATATGATAAAGAAATTCTTCGGAAAGGAATTTTAAAAATTACTAATATTTTAAAATGTAATCCAATAGGTGATTTCTTAATTAGATTTATTTAGAGTTAGTATCTGAACAAAAAGGAATTTTTTAACCAT
>JAOZMQ010000095.1 GCA_029934195.1 Candidatus Cloacimonadota bacterium
GAGTAGCGACAAAAAAAGAAAATTTAGAAAAAGTTAGTTTTCGTTCAGATAGTAATTAAACAAATGAAACAACATTATATTTTTTGCCCTTACTTTTTTTCCTTTGCCACTTTGTGCGGAAAAAGACCGAAGTCCCTGTTTCACGAGGAACTCCGGTCTTTTTTATATGTAACCAATTATTCATTATTTTATTATAGAAGTTTCTTAATCAAAATTTCTTTTTGGACTTGCTTCGCAATGAATCATACGAGTACGTTTGTGGAAATGAATGTGAAGCGAGAACAAAAATCCCAGCGGTCACCAAAAAAATCTGCGATTTATTCTTTTCTCCAGAACTGTACTCGTTTTCCTTTAAAAATGTACTCATTTAAATATTTATAGGTTTAGCCAAAAAAAAATGAGAGATGACACTATTTTAAAAGAATCATTTTTCGTGTACAGGAGAAAGATCCATTTTTCAATTTATAGAAATACATGCCACTACTAACTTGACGATTCTCATCATCTTTACCATTCCATTGCCTTGAATATTTGCCTGATGATAGAAATTCAGAAACAAGGGTATTCACAAGCTCACCTTTTACATTATAAATTGTAAGTTCAGTTAATCCGGATTTATTGATTTCAAATTGAATAGAAGTTGTAGGATTAAATGGATTTGGATAATTTCCACTTAATTCATTATTAAAAGAAATTGCAGATTTATTCTCTTCTCCAACTAAATAAGTCAAAGTGAAATTCGTATTATTATGTACAGATCCATTACTAATCAAAATTATCACATTAGCACCATTTTCATAATTATCCAAAAAAGCATTTAGAAAATATGAATTTGGCTTTACTTTCATCTCATAATTACCAGAATCATCAGCTCTTGCAGAAAATTTTCCACCTTTAACTATTGCATTATCAATCTCTCCTATTCCGCCTACAAGATCAATATTACCGGAGACTGTTCCAAAAATATTAGTGATAATTTCAGCTTGAATATCAAAGTTAAAATCATGATTTTCCGGTAATTTTACCCAACTATTAGTTCTAAAAAATGCCCCACCTTCACTTCGGAGACCATTATCTATATAAACAAGTTTACCATTTGAGGAATTTATTTTATATCCAATATAGTATTCTTTATCCAAATTAATTGGGATAAAATTATCAAAATAAACATTATTCCATTCATTTTCTTCAAAATCAAGAACTTCTTTTTCAGATAACAAATTCTCACCTTCCCAAATTTGAGCAAAAACCTGAGCTTGCGTGTTGTTCACCGGAAGTCTAAATTTTACACCTGAAATAATGTCATCTTGAAAAATTGACAAATCATCGCCGGCAAGCTTTATTGCAACTCCGATATCTGTATTTGGAATTAAAGTAAAAATATTATTTGTTATTAATTTAGATTTTGAAAATTCCATCTCGCCTAAAAATTCTGTTAATTCAAAATCAACTTCCATGTTTTCCAATGAAATTTCTGTTTCAAATGACTGAAAATAATTTGACCCAAGAGAAGCTTGAACACGATATTCTCCAGGGAAAATATCCATTATTACATATTCACCATTTTCATTTGCAACAGCGGAATAAATCAATTCATCTTCTTGATAAAAAGAAACAATTGCACCTTGAGTTGAAATTGGAGCAGAAACAATACCTGTTACCTGTTCAAAATTTCCGAGATTAAATTGAATAAAATCATTCTCATTTGTTATTTCTATTTCCAATTCTTGATAATACATTCTACCGTTCTGAATTGCTGAAGCCGTGTAAACTCCGGGTAAAACTGCTGGCAATGTAAAATCTCCTGTTGATTCTGTAACATACATTTCATAAGTCTTTTGACCCGCCAATTTTATGTAAGTTCCTTCAAGAGAAATTCCCCCATCAACTGAAACATTTCCGTCAATTTCAAAAGGAGTAATTCCACCTTCAATGTCCATCACGCCACCGGTAATAATTGAATAATTACTTGGCATTCCTGAAGGAAGCAAATACCAGCAGGTACTATTAGAAGTTCCCCAACCAAAATTCAAATGATAATAATCATCTGTATTGTAACCATCGACATTAATGGCATGACCACCTGTCCAATCTGCGAGATAAATGGTTATTTCAATCGGTTGCATTTGCATCATGTCTTCTTGCATGTGTAAATAGAAAGAGTTTCCCTCATTTTCAATCCAATTTGCAGAATCAAAGCCGAATTTATCAACCAAAGCATCTGCAACTAATTGTGTCCAAGCACCTGAACCACTTGAATCGTAATCCATTTGTACTGAGATTCCACAAGCAAAACAAAGTGCCGCATAATCATCAGCGGTTCGCAATACTCCATCTGTATAATGTTGGTTTAAAGTTGTTAAATAATCATTCAATTGTGGAAAAGATGGGAAATCATGAGCAATATAATCGTTATCAATATTAATCTCGTTTGTATATGTTTGATAGTCATCTGAAATATTAAATTGAGCTCCTCCAATATATTCGTGAAACTCTACAATCATCGACATTGCTG
Organism: Candidatus Cloacimonadota bacterium; assembly: GCA_029934195.1. GTDB lineage: Bacteria > Cloacimonadota > Cloacimonadia > Cloacimonadales > JAOZMQ01 > JAOZMQ01. The sequence goes on from JAOZMQ010000095.1 coordinate 2,516, forward strand.
TTGCGACACAACCGACAACTGATCTTTGTCCAGAGTTATCAAGTGGACAAAATTGGTAAAAAACACCTGATTGATTCCATGCTGTTTCTAACCAACCGTCTGTAATGGAACTTCCTTCTGCAGGCCATTGTTGATAATCTCTTGTACCAATATTGTTTTGAAGATATTTTTCCCAAAGAAGATGGTTAGCTATTGCATCGGCTCTGTTTTGACTATAATATTCCATTCTTAATTTTACATCACCTTTTAACATCATTAGCAAATAATTCTCGTCCTGATTTTCTTCATTTAGGCTATTCTTTGTAGAATAAGATAAAACCGGAGTCAAATCATTATCACCGGAAATTGCAATAAACCCGGTTGGTTCAAGATTGAAAACAAAAATCTCAGCTGAATTATCCCCGGTTTGCATTGTAAAATCCAAATGATAATTAGAATGGATATTTTTGTAATTCAAATAATTTTCTGCTACAGTGGTTATGTCTCGGATAGATTGTGGAATTGCTGATAAATATAAAATCCCTAAAAGGATAAGCGTTGATAATGATAATTTTTTCATTGTTTCTCCATTTTTTTCTTTTGATAAATAATTTAAGTTAGATTTTGTTTTTGTCAAATTTACATATTTTATAATAGCAAAAAATATTCCATTTGTAATTCCAACATTTCTGTTGGAATTTTTATAAACCATACCTCACTGTGAATGCAAGCATCTTGCTTGCCTCTTTGCCTGCTGGAAGCAGACGATCCCATACGATTCTACTTTACAACCATAATTTTTTTTGTTTTAACAATATCATTTTGTTGTAATTTGAGAAAATATTGTCCGCTGGCAACTTGTTTTCCATTTGAATTTAAACCATTCCAATTAGCTTCAAATTTACCTTGGCAAGAATAAGCTGTGATAAGATTTTTAATTTTTTGCCCTTTAATGTTATAAATATCAAGAGTGATATTTCCTACTCCGGATATTGTGTAAGAAATCTTCACATTTCCGTTTCTAAATTCTGAACCAAATGAAACCGGATTTGGGAAAACAGATAGATAATAATCAGGAAATTTATCAACTTCTTTGGCATTTTTAAGAATTTCTGTCAACAGAATTCGGTAATCTTCTTCTATCGAATTTATTCGTAAATTTATGACAACTTCTTCATCCGTATAAGAACTGATTTTTGGAGTTATTTTATAGGGAATTTTTAGAAATTCACCTTTTTGGGCAGTTGCTGAACAAATGGCAATTCTGTTTCCAAATTGAGCCGAAAGTAAACGAGTTTCTGCTTCTTGAAATTGTAGAATTCCATAAGGTTCAATTACTTCCAAACTAAATAAATCTTGATCTGCAAAGAAAATCAATTCGTTATTTTCTACCTTTATATCAACAGAAGCAAATGGTATCTCAGAACGTAAAGATTCTTCCACCGGAAATTGAGTTATTAAACCAACAGCGTATTGAAGGATTAATGATGCATCATAAGCTTCTACTTCTCCGTTTCCATCCACATCTGCTGAAATCATTCTGCTCTCCTCCCACGGAATCGGATCAATATTTGGAATCGGATCTATTCCTATAGTAAATTGCAAAACAAGAGCTGCATCGTAAGTTAAAATCATTCCGTTTTCATCAATATCTCCATATTCTGAAAACTGATGTTCATAACAACCGATGTCCACTGTTTCACCTGAAATTCTTGGATTACCGGCAAGATCCGTTTCCGGAAGCTCAAGATTAAATGGTAAATCTTCTGTTCCGCCATCTATGCAGGGAGAATTAAGTTGAAGAGTATAATCTCCATTTAAAGGATCTGAAAACAAAGGATCTCTGTCAATATTGCCATCTAACCAATGAATAATATTTACTCCATTTTCATTGTAAACTCCATCTATTCCGTTAGGAACATTGCAATGAGAGACTGTGAGTTCTGAAATTAATCCAATACCTGTTAAATCCGGCATATAAAAAGAATATTCGCTATTGTTATAAAAAAGAGAATTGTAATAATATAAATCTCCAACAACCCAAAGAAGCTGAGTATCAGGGGAATTATCTACAAAAGTACAGTTTGAAATTAAATTGCCTTTTCCAATATGGAAATGAATCTCTCCTCCAATTGTTTCGTTTGAGCTAAATAAGCAATTTGAAAGTAAAGACATTCCATTTTCCATACCGGCTTTTTGTAAAATTCCAGCATGTTGATCACAATTGGTATGATTATCGGAGATGATACAATTTTGCATTAAACTATGATTTTCAACGAGAAAATTTAAAGCAATTAGAACATAATTTCCATAATTCCCTAACATTTGGCAATTTGTCATTGTTATATAATCAGATAAATTTCCTTGTATTGTAATTCCGGCTTCACCCCAATCATAAGCTTCATTATTCAATATTTTTAAATTATTTAATTGTATCTCTTGGCATTGATAGATATGTAATGCTGTTAACTTACTTTCAAATAGTCCATCTATTGTTACATTGTTTATATCAATATTTGTTGATGTACTTACTGATATTCCATGAGACTCAAAATCATATAAATTACGAATGGTGAAATTGGAAAAATTATTATGTTCGGATTTTGAATGTTGTAATATAGCAACAGACTTAGAATCTAAAAATGTATTTTCTTGTCCACTTCCGATAAGAGATGTAAATTTTTTTAAAGAAATTGGAAATATTTGATTACTTGCTTCCGGCGAATATTCACCTTCTGCAAGATAGATTGTCTTAGGATTTGAAGAATCTGATTCAATTAAATGTGTTGCATAAGCAATTGTTTTTAACGGAGTTGAAAATGTTAATCCATCGTTATTATCATCTCCATTAGGTGAAACATATAAATCTGCATTTATTGTTGTCAGATATTCATTTTGAACATCAAGAGTAAAAGGATTCATCCAAGCATAACTGGGATTCCAGTGAGTATAATTTACAAAATAATCATCCGGATTAAAAACAGTTAAAGTATCAAGAACAATATTGATACTCATTTCTAAATTAAAACCCATAATATCACTGCCACCACCTGCATAATTATTATAAATATTGCAACGATTTGTTGGACTGAAATTAACAATGCAGTTATCTCTAAATAAAATTCCACCTGCATTCCATGAATGATTATTAATAATTCTTGTTCCTTCAATATTGAGATTTGATTCTTGGCAAGAAATTCCTCCACCACCATTTGCTTGATTTTCTTCAATATGGCAATTTATAATATTTATCATACCACAATCACTTATTTGAATACCTCCTCCATTAAATCTACCGGCATAAGTATTACTTCCAGAGCCATTGGTAAGTTTAAAGCCTCTAATAGTTACATTGTATTCACCATTATCCACAATAATACAACTTCCATTTTCATTGCCATCTATAATAGTAGAATCAATGTAAGATAAATTTCCAGTTTGCATTTCCAAGCTTTTCAAAATTATATTTTTCCCATTGAAATTTATATTTTCCACATATCTCCCTGGATAAACAAGTACAATATCATCATGTGACGAAGAATCAATTCCTGCTTGGATAGTATTAAAATCACCGGTTCCATCTTGTTTGATTTCTATGATTTCAGAGAACAAAAATATTGGTAATACTATTAAGATAAAGTAAAATATCTTTTTCATTTTTTCCCCTTTTTTTGTTTGTAGTTTCAACATTCTTGTTGGAATATTTCTTAAACCATGCTTCGACTTTCGCTCTGCAACCATCTTGAAGATGGTTCTACATTATTTCAACATTATCATTTTGTTATAGAAAGTTTTAACTTTTGTAGATAATTTGTAGAAATAAATTCCTGATGAAGCTTTATTTCCATTATTATCATTTCCTTTCCAAATCATATTATGGACACCAATATTGAGATTTCCTTTATATACGGATTTTACAAGTTGACCTTTCAAATTGAAAATTTCCAATTCAACATCTTGTGATTCCGGTAAGAAGAAAGAAATATTAGTTTCAGGATTAAATGGATTAGGATAATTGTTTACACTTATTTCTGAGGTAAAATTAATTGGATTATTTTCGTCAGAAAGCTTAACAATGGCAAATTCCATACCGGATTCAAATTTCAACTTTTTGCTGACAAATTCAAGATTCTTATTATCCATAACCTGATAGTTTGTAATTTTTTTACTTCCTGCTCTATTTTCATAATTCATTACAAAATCAAGATTCGCTCCCGGCTGATCAAGAATATAAGCATTAATGTGAGCAAAATCATCTTCCACAACTCCAAAACCTTTACATTCTCCATCAATAAATACACCTACTTCGGATGGTGGATTTTGAGAATCTGTTTCAATAGTTATTGGAAGATAGTCAGATTTTTTTTCATAACTAAAAACATCTGATTGCGGTTGTTCTCCAACAAAATTAGCCCCCAAAGCAGTCCAATGGAAAGTACAATCTTCAAACACCTTTACAATTGCCATCTCTCCATATTGAAGTCCAACCCAATCTTGTGCTTGATAAGAAAACCACTGACCACCGGGGGTTAAACGAAACATATACCAATTTTGATGCTGAATTAATTTTATATTATCCCAGATTTCACCAAAAGCAATTTCCGGAGTTGCACTATTTTCAAGAAAATATCCTATCCAGTTTTCGATTCCGGCTATTAAAGGAATCTCAGTATTAGGATCTTGTAAAAAACCGGAATTTTGAAGCAAAGCATCCTGATCAATATTATCATTTAACTTGATCTTATATCCTTGAATAGAGTTGATTACTTCCAAAATGTTTGTCCATTCATTATTTGTTTCATCCCATTGAATTTTTTTAAAATATGAGCTTTCTAATTCAATCCATTCCATAAAATCCAAAATATCAATATTCAAAATTGGAGATAGAACATTTTCGGCGAGATCATTACCTGTTGTAAGATTATCAAGGGAAGGAAAGGAAATCCAATGCCATGTTTCATTGATTATGGATTGAGTATCCCACAATAATCTCTCATCATATTTATGCTCAATTGCCGGAATTGCTCCAATATCCGGAGGTGTTCCATCTTCATCCCATTCTGTGCTTGGATCACCGGAATCTATACAAGGAGATTTTTGAGTGGAATTCCAAGAAGGTTGGTTATTTATTAATAATGGATCAACAAAAATATTTCCTTCCCCTGTCCAATGAGATTGAAGACAAGAATATGTTATGGAGGCTGAAGAATGAAGGTTAAAGGTATCATTTCCATACACAATTGTATTCTCAATATGATTAAATCCACCTGCAATATTTACATCTTGAAAAGCATTATCATTATTTATGATTGTACAATTAATAAGATTTGCTTCTTCTGTAGCCGGTCGGTCTGAAGCACAAATTGCAATATTTGAATTTTTTATTAAAGTATTTGAGATACAAACATCTGCATCGTCAAATTCAATTCCATAAAGACTATAATCATAAAACTCACAATTATTAACTGATAAATTGATAGCTCTTCTATTAATTGTTGGTTCGATCGGTAAAATACAAATACCTTTATAACCATTATTAAATTGTGAATTATTGACTACAATATCTCCATTTCCACGAGAACAAGAAATTCCACTTGAATTGCTAAATTTACAATAATCAACCAATAAAGTTGAATATGTTTCATCAACATATTTTATAGACCATTCATCAGCACGGAATCTACAATTTGTAATTTTTGATAATCCATCGCCATTATCCATTCTTGAATAATAGATTCCACCGTCAATGTTAAATCCATCTATTTCAATTTGGGAATTTAATATTCCAATAATATAAACATCCGGATAAGAGATTATAGTATTTTGAATATCCTCTTCATTGTTTGTCTCAAAAAAGCGACTTCTTATTGTCAAATTTTTCGATTCAACTATGAAATATGAATAAACACCTCTTTCTACTATAATGGTATCATTGTCACTTGCAATCTCGACAGCTTGAGATATTTCTGAACATATATGTCCATTTCCAACATAAAACGTCTCTGCGTTTAAAATGTAAATGGAAATTATAAATAGCATTAGTAATACTATTTTTTTCATTTTTAACTCCTATAATTTTTTTCAATTTATGGCTATCCATTTATTCCAATGAAGAGCCATTTTTTTATATCTTATTGATTTTGTCTTTCATTATTTCACGTAATTTCCAATGTTTAAGCTGCAATATATAGTCAAGATTCATATATCACAGCCGGAGTTAGATGTATTTATTTTTTCCAAGCCAAAAGATTGTTATGTTTTTTTTGCTTTGTATAGTAAATAAATACCTCCACCAACAAAAATAATTTCTACAATTAAGAAATGTTCAATATTAACAACTCTAACTATTTGTAAAATAAAAAGAATAATACTCCATACCAGAGATGTTATTCCTAAGTAAAGATACTTTTTTGTACTCATTTATACTCCTTTTCAAATTTTAAAAATTTGGAAAATATTCCTTCATAAACTCTATAGCAATATATAGTCAAGATTCATATATTACAGCGAGACAATGGTTTTACATTACTTTATCAAAATCATCTTATTTACTGAATATATTGAATTTTCATTTTTGAGGGTATAAAGATAGATACCACTTCCAACCTTGTTTCCGTTTTCGTTTTTTCCGTTCCAGATAGCAGTTCCCGTCATCTCATTTGCAGGAATCTTAATCGATTTTATTTCTTGCCCTTTTGTATTGTAAATATTGATTTCGGGATTTCTCAATTTAATCTTTTCTCCAAAATCATAAGAAATTGTAGTTGTTGGATTAAAGGGATTTGGATAGTTTGTAAGGTTGTCTTTATTATTCCTTTTGATTGTTTCATCATTCAATGAAGAGACATCAAAATCTCCAACAACAAAAGCTGGTTTAATAG
>JAOZMQ010000096.1:0-5930 GCA_029934195.1 Candidatus Cloacimonadota bacterium
GTACGTTTAAAACGAGTACGTTTTTTTGGTCTTTTGGGATTTTACCTTTTCTTTCTGGTGAAAAAAATTAAGATCATAATTCCATTTGTGCTTAATATAAATTAATCAATCAAGATACTTTTTTAAAAACTGGAGTCATCTTAAAATTTATGGATTCTACTGTTCTGAAATTATCATTTGACATATTTTTTTATTTAGAAAACTAAGTATTAAGAATTTCAAAAAAATTACCAAATAATTAAACGCAAGTACAATAAAAGTGTAAAATAAAAAATATTAGAGGAAAATATAACCTATAAAAGTAGATGGAGTTCTTTAGATGAAATTAATAAAAAGTATAATTTTATTATTATTAATATTGATTATTACAAGTTGTATCAAATTACGAGATTATGAGAAAATACCTCCTGGTAGTTTCAAAGCAATGATTGTAATCGAATCAAAACCTACAACTGCAAGGATATTTGTTGATGATAAATATCTTGGAATGACACCTATAAAAACTCATTTGTGGTTTTTCGAAAAAAAGATGGTTAATGTAAAAGCAGAACCGGTTTATGAAGGCCAAGTACCTCAAAATATCTTCATTGAAACTCCACCATTCCCCGAAAAATTAGTGATTTATATGGATGCAAGACCATGGGAAGATACAGAGTTTGATCCTAAAAAGAAAAGGGCTGAAGAAGAAAAACTTGATGGTGCCGAAAGTGCTTTTAAAATTCCTACAAAAATCATTATTGATACAGTTTTAATAAAACAAATGGAATTACTACCGGTTGTCTTTTTTGATTATGATAAAGATAATATTAAAGATGAAGAAGCAATTAAATTATTAGCTTTTACCAGTTTCCTTAAAGAACATCCAGAATACAATGTTTCTATAAACGGATATGCTGATGAAAGAGGTTCTGTTAAATATAATTACGATTTAGCACTAAGAAGATCTGATTCTGTGTATAAATTCCTTGTTGATAATGGCATTGACGGTAATAGGTTGAACATTTACACGAGTGGTGAAAAGGTGACTGTTGATCGTCAAGGGGTACAGGTTCAATATAATATGGAAAGAACAGTAAACTTTAAACTCAAACGAATAGAGAGATAGTTTTATAAAATGAATATTGAAAAGGACGGATTACGAAAAAAAATGATTTCAAATACTATCGCAAATTATGTGCGATTAGGTTTGAATTTCTTTATTGGAATTTTTCTTACACGTACTCTTTTCCTTGGGTTAACAAGGGAAGAATATGGAATGTGGGCATTATTATGGACAGTTTTTGGTTATTCGGTTTTACTTGATTTTGGTTTTGGAACAGCTGTTCAAAAAGCAACAAGTGAGACTTTGGTAACAAAAGAGTGGAAAAAATTTAATAGATTAATTTCTACAGTTTTTTTTAATTACATAGTAATTGCTCTCATAATATCTGCTATTGCTGTCATTCTATCTTTTAATATTGATAGGGTTTTTAGTTTTGATTCGGTAGAAAAAGTTAAGTATTTCAGAAAAGTTTTCCTTGTATTTGGAGTTGGAACTTCATTAGGATTTCCTTTTGGTTTCACAATGGAAATTTTACTCGGATTAAATGAAATCCGCTTGAGAAATATGATTCAAATTGGAGCAAAATTATTTACATTTTTAATTCTCTATTTTGTCGTAACCCGTGGTTATTCTATTATGGAAATGGCAATTGGAACTATCATTGTAAATATGACTGCAAATATGGTTCAAACATTTTTTGTTTTCAAGAAAATTCCATCATTAAAAGTTAGCCTAAAATTATATGATCGAAAACAGATTAAAAGTGTTATGAGCTTTTCTCTTTTTGCATACATAATAATCTTTACAAATTTAATAATTTTTAGGACAGATCAGATTGTTATTTCTGTATTTTCATCTGTTTCTTTGGTTGCAATTTATCAAATTGCTTCAAGATTAGCAGAAACATATAAAATGTTTTCTTCGCAATTTTTGGATAATCTTCGTCCGATTGCAGCTATTCTTTTCATTTCTAATCAAAAATCAAAACTGGCAAAAATATTGATAGAATCAAATCGATTATTGGGATTTTTTGCAACATTGATGATTATACCTCTTTTAATTTTTCTAAAAGAAGTTCTTTCAATTTGGTTAGAACTTTCAGATCCAGCTGGGACAATTTGTGCTATTATTTTACTTTTATCAATGTATTTTTATGTCTTTTTCAGGAGCAGTTCCGTTTATATTTTATTGATGTCAAATGCTCATAAACAACTGACAATTGTTGCCATTATTGAATGTATAATCAATTTGGTTTTAAGTATTTTCTTAATAAAAAGAATTGGAATTGTCGGAGTTGCAATTGGAACAATAGTTCCAAACATTTTAGCTGCAATCTTTTATAATATTCCGAAAGCTTGTCAATTTGCTGAAATATCCTTTAAGGAGTTTTTTTCGCAAGCGATATTTAGAACCGCCTGGATTGGAATGATTACAGCTTCAATTATTTACATCATTTCTACTCGTTTTCGACCAAGTAATCTTCTCGAATTAATACTTCATTTTTCCTTATCTTCAATAATTTTTTTAGTGCTTTATTATTTCTTCGGAGTTTATGGTTGGGAACGTAAACAATTCAATGAATTTATTTCTAAGAAATTTATAAAAATTGCTCGGAGCAAAGCATGACTGATTCTACTTCAACAAAAGATAATTGTACCATTGTAATTATTACTGATCCAAATTTCGTATTGGCAGTTTTTATTTTAGTTCTTTCTTTGAAATTTCATAAAGTTAAAGCAAAAATTAGAGTTTTAGGAATTGGATTATCTGACAAAGAAAAAAAATATTTTACGCAATTTGATAATGTTTTTGTACATGATTCAAAATGGAAATTTCCTTCCAATAAAACCAATATTCGTGCTATTGCAAATATCTGTAAGAAAGAAGCTGTTTTCCTATCCAAAGAAGACAAATCGGAAAATATTGCTTTGTTGGATGGTGATTGTATTGTAACTGGAGATATTACGAAATATATTAATCCTGAAAAAGTCGCTATGTTTGTTCGTACGAGAGATGCAGAGGAAGATAAGATGATTTTCCTTTCACGATACGATAAGAATGATGTTTCTGGTTCAATTCCTAAAAGAGTTTTGGAGACTTGGAAAAAAGATAACAAATCAACTGAAAATTCTGCGATAAAAAACACCAGTTTATCCGGGAATTTTGTCGTAAATAGAAAATTCCTTCCTTTTATTGAAGAATGGGGAAGATTGATGGAGAATGTGCTTCCGCATACAGATCAGCAATTTAATCATGTAGCTTACGAAATGATGGGAGATTTTTCTTTAAGTTCAGCTTTAGCATTTGGGAAAAATAAACCTCCCTTATTAGATTTACTTACAGATAAAGATCCTAATGCTTATATTGCACATTTAGGACCAAGTCCGAAATTCTGGAAATTATGGCCTGTCTCTAAACTAAAATATCTTAACCCAATCCTTTCTTTTTTAGATTGGGCAAGTAAAAATAATTTTTCTACACCTCCGCTAACTTGGACTTTGAAAAGAAAAAATATTCCGCTTATTTATTTGAGCTCATACTTATTTCAATTACAAATTTCTCTGAAAAATATATTAAGACCTTTAATAAAGGGAATTGCCCCAAAATTTAAAGATAGAAGTCATAAATATTAAACCTAATCATAAGCTATATAATGGAGGAGATACCAAAAGATAAAAGCTCATTTATAATATTTCATTATTCTCAAGCTATTAATAATCAATGTTCTTTTGCCAATATTGAAATTTTCTTTTCCTTTTTCCCGCGTTTTACAATAAGGTTAATATTTTCACCAATAGAAATATCAGAAACAGCAAGTTCAGCATCATCGGAATTTTTTATTTCATTACCATTAATATTGATAATTAAATCCCCTCTTTTAATTTCTGCATTTTCTGCAGGGCTATTTGGTTCTACAAAAGCAACAATTACTCCATCAAGACTTTTGAGGTTAAGGTAAGAAGCAATCATTGGATTTATATCTTGTACTTTAAAACCAAACCATGGTTTTCTAATTTTACCAAATTTGATTAACTCATCTGCAATTTTCTTTACTCTATTTATTGGAATTGAAAATCCCAAACCAATACTTCCACCTGAATCTGAAAAAATAAAAGTGTTAATTCCAACAACTTCGCCCAACACATTCACAAGTGGACCACCACTATTGCCTGGATTTATTGCAGTGTCAGTTTGAATCATCTTTTTATAAATTTTCCCTTCTTTATCTTCTGCAAAATTTCTATTAATTGCGGAAATTACTCCAACTGAAACACTTGGTTTACTATCTTTAATCAGAAATCCATAAGGGTTTCCAATTGCAATCGACCATTCACCGATTATTAAATCATCTGAATTTCCCAATTTTGCAACAGGAAGATTTTCACCGTTAATCTTGAGAACAGCAACATCGTGAATTTTATCAAATCCAATTAGTTCTGCATTGCAATCTTTGCCATCAGTAAGAATCACTTTTATTTGAGTTGCACCTTCAACAACATGAGAATTAGTTAAAATATATCCATCTTGATCAAAAATTACCCCTGAACCAATACTTTGTACTGATCTTTTGTGAGGAACATCAAAAAAACCAAAAAATGGATTCTGAAATGGATTTGTATTACGCCTAACAATCTGTGTTTTCATTACATTAATACTAACTACTGCTAATTCAATTTTAGAAACAGCGGCAGTAATACTGTTACTCCGAGAAATGGAAACCGAATGATTGGCTATTTCTTTATTTTTTTTAGAATAGAAGTTTTCAGTTTCCGATTCTTGCAACAATTCCTTTTCTTTGATAGATTTACTATGATTTTGTTTGTTTTTACTAATTGAACATTGATGGTTCATTAACAAATTAATTGCAATTGTCAATAAAATTACAATAATAAATGTTGATTTTTTCATTTTATACTCCGTTATGTCTTTTCATTTATTTATTTCCTTTCTAATAATTCTGCGATAGTTTTCGGATAAAGCTTATGCTCAATTTTAAGAACACGATCTCCAATTTCTGAAGCTGATTTACAATTTGAAATATCAACAGAAAGTTGTCTAATTATTTTTCCTTCATCATAGTTTTCATTTACATAATGAACCGTAGCTCCTGATTTTTGTTCTTGAGCTTCATAAACAGCTTGATGAACAGCCATTCCATACATTCCCTTTCCACCAAATTTTGGAAGAAGAGCAGGATGAATATTTACAATATTGCATTGTATTTTTTTTAGAAAATCTGCTGAGAACTGTCTCATAAAACCGGCGAGAACAATTAGATGAATTTTATGTTTTTTGAATAATAGAAGTAATTTCTCCTCAAAAGAATGAAAATCTTTTGTTGAAATAAATATTGCAGGAATTTTATAAAATTTACACTTGTTTTGAATTAGTGCTTTTTTACGATTTATTGTTACAAATTTAACTTCAATCTGCAAATTATTATTATTAATATAATCTACAATTGCGTTAAAATTTGAGCCTCGGCTTAAACCGGATGTCAATACTGCAATATTTTTCATTATAACTCCTTGTAATTTTAGAATTAAGATGATGGGAAGTATAGCTGAAAATATAACCATCTTAGTTGCTATAACAACATCTTATAAAGTCTTTGAACATATAGTGAGGAATAATATGAAACTAAACCAACATTATATTTAAGTAAAAAAGATAAGCGGACAATAACGACTATTAAAAAATTAGCAGAGTCGTCTATAACTAAAATCATTTAAAATGATAAGAAGATTTAAGCAATATTTTATGCAATATATTTCTTGAATATTTTTTATCAGTAAGTATTCTTAACAGTTTCTAACTTCATCATAGATTTAAGAATGACCCCAGTTTTCAGGAAAGGAAAAGTAAAAAATCCCTAAAAAACGTACTC
>JAOZMQ010000096.1:6030-9375 GCA_029934195.1 Candidatus Cloacimonadota bacterium
TTTTAAACGTACTCATTTTAAACGTTCCCGTTTTATTCTTCGTGATAGCTCAAGAACTTGTTTTTTGCTGGGACTTCAGGATTTTTTGAACATATGCAGACTTGTGAATAAAATGGGTCACATTAAAATCTCCTTAGAACTTTGTGAAATTTTTGTAACCGTAAGCTATTTATAGAATTAGAGGGGAGAAAGAATTATGAGGGCAGGAGTTCTGAATTTAGAAAAAGTTAGTTTCCGTCCAACGACTATTTTGTCTCTATTAGCTTGATAAATTTGTTAAAATCTGCTTTATTATAATAAAGTCTTTCTTTGGGGTTAAAACTTTTTCTTTCAGAATCCCTTAATTCCAAATGAAGATGCGAAGCTTTTCCACTTCGTTTTAAATTTCCGGTAACACCAGTCACCCCAACCTTTGTTTTTCTATTTACAAAATCTCCTTCTTTTACAAAGATTTCATTTAAATGTGCATAAACTGTTTCTATTCCTTCCGGATACAAAATACGAACAATCTTTCCATACTCAACTTTTACAGAAGCCGGCTTACCCGATAAATCCTTACAATCTACCGATAATAAAAAATGTGGATTCTCTTCAATTTGTGTTACAATTCCAAAATCGGCAATTGGATAAACAGGTGTATTTTCTGCTACAAAGAAATCTATTCCTTCATGGATTCTTCTAAAATCTCCAGTCTTTCTTCTCGCACCATAAAGATCTTGTGATTTATAATGTACATATTTTTTTAACAGTTCAGAAAACGATTTCCCATCAGCAAAAGGTGAAGAATAATTCATATATTGATTCACATATTGTGGTGTTATAACCGTTTGTATTGATTTTATTGCCAAACCGGAATAGGCAACAAGTGAATCAGAATCAACATCCAAAATAGTGATATTATTCAAGATTGAATTAATTGTTTTAAGTTGTTTATTTTGATAGAATATTATTAAAGCCATCGCTATAAAAATTGACGACCTTATAATAATTGCTAATGAAGATTTTTTTTTTCTCATTTTCTTACCATCTTTCTTTTTTTGTCACTGAATGAAAATTCGTACTTCTGAGACTTCCTGAATGGAGAAATTTAAGAATCAAAATATCTTTCAATTTCTCTTATCTTTCATAATTTCATTTGCTTCAAGGTTGATAAATTCTTTCTTTTCAAACACTATTTAATTTCTTTTACAAAAAAAAATATGTGTCATTATTGGCAACCACTTTAATTTCAGAACTCCTGCTTCGCAGACAACCTTCTATCTAATTCTATAAATGATTAATACTTACAGAATCTCAAAATTTCATATTAATATTTTAATGTGACATAATAATTTCAATGAACAATTTGCCTTTGCGTTCTTCCCTTTACGATTTCTTTTCTTTAAAAATGTACTCGTTTTACTTTACGATTCTTTTTCTTTAAAAACGTACTCGTTTTACTTTGTAATTCTTTTTCTTTAAAAACGTACTCGTTTTACTTTGCGGGGAAAAAATAATCTCTTTTTAAAAAAAAGAGATACCATTTCTTTGATAGATACTTTATTTTTTTGCAATTATTTTTGGTAGAATATCTTTAAATTTTGGCATACACATTCCAATATTTGCATTTACATAAGTAGGATCACAAATTAAATAATCGTCTCCATTGAAATGAATTTTATCTCCTTCTATATTGGAATCAAGCTTAACGGCTGTTGAAATATGTCCTGGATAATCAAGTCCTATTACTTCTAATCCGAGAAGATTTCTTACTAAAAAAGTGAATAGAATAGCTCTATCTTCACAATCAGAATACGGATAAAACAAAGTTTCATCGGAGAATAATGTCCTTTCCTGTCCAAACTGTTGCTCATCAGTTTTATATTTAAAAGCTGTTTGCATAAATCGTAAAAGAATATTGACCGCTTCTGAATTTGATTTTCCTGTTAAAATTGGTGTAAAGCCTTTTTTAATAGAAATATATGCTTCGCGAGATATGGGAGTGTCGAAATAAACATCAAGTTCTGTTTGAGGGAAATTATTGTAATAATCAATAATTTCTTTATTAAATTTGATTGGAATATTATACTGAACTCCACTGTAAAAAAATGAAAAATCTTGTTCAATTATATTTTCAACTCCAACATTATTGTCAGCACTTGCAAGATCAATTAAATCATCTGAATTTGGATATTTCCCTTCATAAGTACACAATTCGATAAGATTCCTTTTTTGGTTTGTAAAAGAAACCGCATAAAATTTTCTCCCGTCAATCTTAATATATGAGACATTGTAAATATCTTTTGTCGATGGTAATAACAAATAGATTTCATTTTTATTGAATCCTACTTTCGATTGAAACCCCATTTTTGTAATAAAAAACCAAGTAATTAGCGATGAAATAGATTCATCATTATTAATTTTATTTGCTACAATATTTACTAATTGGCAAAAACCCCAATCATTAATACCATAATCCTTTTGATATTGCTTCAATTGTTTATTCAAAATTTCAAAATCAGCATTACTCATTTGATACCAAAAATCTGCAATAGATTTCTCAGAAATAGGATTCTCAATATTTATCTCAAAATCTTTTGTAAACTGAAATTTAAAATTCAATCCAAAAAAATCAATAGAAAATGTTTCTAATTTTTCATCAACAATAAAATCAATCTCATGTTTTTTTATTAAAGTATCAATTGTTGGAATAAATGTTTTTATGACAACTTTTGTTGTATCTTGCCGATTGAGAGCTTCCTTTGAAAGATTAATATTTTCTACAACTGGTATTGAATCCGGCTTTGGAACTGTAATTAGATTTTTATCTTCTTCAAGATTATAGTTATCCCAATTCTTTTCAAGAAATTCAGAAAACTCTTTATCTTGTGCAGATTTAAATGTCCTTAATTTCTGTATTTGTTGTTGTTTCCATAAATCATATTCTGATTGAGAAAATAAATAATCCGGTATCAGAACGATATATAATAAGAATAAAGCAAGAAAAATTTTCATAATTTGTCTCCAAAATATTTTTATAAATCAGTTTTAAATTCCATATTCGTTTTGGAAAGATATTTTTTTAATTTTTCCCTTATTATTTCTTTTTAGAAATTTAATTATTGAAAAAGTTGAAAGATAAAGTCTTCTCTTAATAGATTACAATTCAATTTTATAAGAATTATTAGAAAAAAGTTTGACTTAGTGTCAACCAGAAAAAATATGAAATTATTTGTTTTATTTAGTATCTGAACGAAAAGGAATTTTTTAACCATGAAGAACAGAAGTTCATGTAGAAAGATTAATTGGGAAATTATTTATTTTTCAGCTTAATAGAAGCGATATCTTTGTAACCCAATGCGTTAG
>JAOZMQ010000097.1 GCA_029934195.1 Candidatus Cloacimonadota bacterium
ACAAAGTGCGGCTCTTGAACAAAAAAATCGGGAGTTGCAAGAACAAAACTTGGATGCAAAATTAATTACAAAATTGGTAAAAGAAAAAGACAACGAAATTCGTGATCATTATGAATTGAAGTATATTTCCGGAGGTCTTCAAGAAACTCCGCAGATGAATCTATTGAAAGCTAGAAATGAAATAACAAGTATGGGAAACTTAACTTATAATATGTTTAATTCTGTTGTAGAAGTATTAATGAACCCGAATAAAAAGCTTGGAGAGATTGTTGATAAAACAAAAAAAATGGAAGAACTAACAGATCAAATGCAGGAAGAAATTACAAAATTCTTGGTCGATGTGAACAAAGAGCAATTAGATGAACAAAGTGTCATTAATTTAAATGCTATGATGAGAATTGTTAATGAGCTGGAAAATATAGGTGACAGTTGCTACAAATTAATAGTTTTAGCTCAAAAAAGATATGATAAAAAAATGAAATTCCACGAAAATGCTCTAATGGAAATGAAAAACTTTTCAACACTAATTCAAGAATTTACAGCTTTATATAAAGAAAATATGAATGAGCATTTGGCAAAAAGGGTTCTTGATGTGGCTTATAAACTTGAAGCTGAAATTAATAATTTCCGTGATAACCTAAAAAAACAAACCCAGATTAGACTTCAAAAAGGTGGAGATGTCAAATCTGAATTGTTATACTTAGATATTTTAAAACACTTTGAGCATATTGGAGATAATTCCTTAAATATCTCTCAAGCTCTCAGAAAAATTAGATAATTTTAAAGAACTATTTGTTCTTACACAGACAGAAATTAATTACTCAAAGACAAATAGTATCGTTTTTTAACCTCTATTTCGGCAAATTGCAAAGAACGTGGTTCTATTAGCTGAATTCAAGAATATCCAAAATTTTCAAAAGCATATAAAAAAGGCAAAAATTGAAACGTTATTTAACTTTTGCCTTTTTTCTAAAAACTTGGGGACATTCTAAAATCTTTGAGCCTAAGTGTCCTCAAAATTACTTTAATCCACTCTTTTCAATTTTGCAGCAAAAGCTCCATCCATATGATGAATATGTGGAATTGTTTTCAAATAACCATTATTAACATATTTTTTGGGAATAAAATTAGAGGCGTTAATTAGTTTAAAGTTAGGTTTTCTTTTAAGAAATCTTTCAATTTGTTTTTCATTTTCTTCTCGATTCAAAGTACAAGTACTATAGATTAAAAACCCTTCAGGTCTTACAAATTTCGCTCCAGTCATTAAAGCGTTGAATTGTAGCTTTTTTATCTCATCCATTTTTTGATTTTTTTGCCATCTTAATTCTGATTTTTTTTGAAATACTCCCCAACCGGAACAAGGAACATCTAACAAAACTCTATCAAATCCGGCAATGATAGGACCATAATTAAAAGAATCTTTAACTATCGTAAGAATGTTTTTAATCTCAAGGTTTTCAATTGCTTTTTTTAATTTTTTAATTTTTTGTGGAAATTTGTCAACAGCAATAATTTCTCCAGTATTATTCATTTTTTCAGCGATGAAAGTTACTTTCCCACCTGGACCGGCAAATAAATCTAAGATGTGTTCATTCTTTTTGGGTGACATCAATTCAACTACGAGTGCAGCTGCCGGATCTTGAATAGAATAATAGCCTTCAATCATAGCGACATTTCCGAGAGCTTCTTGAGCCTGATTAGTAATTAAAATCATTGGAGAAGCATCAGTTTCTTCTACTCCAATATCTCTTTTGACAAAATAATTTTTCAATTTTTCTTTAGTTGTTGCTAATTGGTTTACGCGGATATTCAATCTTGGAATATCATTGAAGTACATACAGAGCATTTCAGTATTGTCAATTCCCCATTCTTCGACCCATATTTTTAATAAATCCTCTGGAAAAGAATATTCTTGAGAAATCCTTAAAATATCATCCTCAGAATATTTGATTTCAGGTGATCTCTGATAAGCTCGCAAAATAGCATTTACAAATTTAGAAACTTTATCACTAAATAATTTTTTTGCCAATTCGACAGTTTCATTAATAGCTGCATGATCGGGTATTGAGTCACAATATACCATTTGATATAAACCGAGATAAATCAAAACTTTGATTTTCAAATCAGTTTTATGGAATTTCTCTTTTTCTGTAAACTGACAAGCAATATAATCCAGATTTTTCTGCATCTTAATTGTACCTTTTACAAGAGTATAAAAAAGATTAGTACTGATATTGTTTTTATGGAATTTATTATAAACATTTTTCAATAATGCATCGGAGAAAAGATTTTTCTTCAATACTTTTACAATGATTTTATACGCTTCTTCTCTTTCATTTATCATATTTTTGACTTCTTATATAGATATTTTATGGTTGATTTTATAAAATCTTCTGTTGTGTTACAGACATTTTCTTTTTGAAGTATTTGAAGAGTTTTTCGGATTTCCGGTAATTTATATCCCAGAGTTAATAATGCTTGTTCAGATTCATTTAGGATACTTATTTCAAATGGCTGATTGGCTATGCTATTAGTTACATTAGAAAGATTATCCACTTTATCTCGCAGTTCGATAATTAATCGTTGTGCGGATTTTTTTCCTAAACCGGGAACGGTAGTAATTAATCCAGAATTATCTGATTTAACAGCTTCTACAAATGAAGAAATTGATAAAGCAGACAAAATGGAAAGAGCTATTTTAGGACCTATTCGAGAAATTCCAATAAGCATTCTGAACAATAATTTTTCATTTATTGAATAAAATCCAAAAAGTCTGATACCATCATCATTCATGGCGAAGTGAATAAAAAGTTTTGTTAAAGAGTTAATCTCACCTAATTTATCATGCGTACTGAGAGGTATTTCGACATCATAACCTACGCCGGAACAATCTATGATAACATTCATTGGAGATTTTTCTACTAATTTTCCTGATAAATATGCAAACATATTAAACCCTGAATTTTTCCTTATTAAAATGGCAAATTGCAATAGCAAGAGCATCGATTGCATCTTCTGGCTTTGAATCAAATTTATTTCCAAGAATTTGATTTATCATATAATGAACTTGAGATTTTGAAGCGTTACCGTTTCCAACAACAGCTTGTTTTACTTCACGCGGAGAATATTCAGCAATTGGAATTTTTTTCTGAGCGAATGGAAGTAGAATTACGCCACGGGCATGTCCAAGAGTAAAAGCAGATTTGATATTTTTGCCAAAGAAAATTGTTTCAATTGAAGCAACATCCGGTTTGTATTCTTCAATTAATTTTAAAATTTCTTCATAAATTATTGCCAACCTATCAGCAAGAGATAGATTGGCTTTTAATTTAATTCTGTCACAACCGGCTGCGACAATTTTTCTTTTTTCTGTTTGTAACAAACCGTAACCGCAATATCTGCTACCGGGATCAATTCCCAAAATAATCAATTTATGCTAACCTCTCCATAACTTCATCTGAAATTTCAAAGTTTGCATATACTTTTTGAACATCATCAAGATCTTCAATTTTATCAATAAGTCTAAATAATTTTTCTGCTACTTCATCAGCATTTATAGTATTTTTGGGGATACGAGTAAGTTCTGCTTTTTCTATTTTATAATCAGTTTTTTCTATTTCGATAAGAACTTTATGAAAATCTGCAACCGAAGTATAAATCTCAAAAACACCTTCATCAAGCTGAACATCATCTGCTCCTACTTCAAGAGCTTCCATCATAATTTCTTCTTCATCTAAACCTTCGGCAGAAATGACAATTAAGCCTTTTTGCTCAAAATTCCAAGCAACAGCTCCGTTCTCAGCCAATGTACCACCGTATTTTGAAAAAGCATGACGTACTTCGGCGACAGTTCTATTTTTATTATCAGTTAAAGTTTCAATAAAAATCGCAACTCCACCTTGTCCATAACCTTCATAAGTTATTTCATCATAATTTACACCTTCAATTTCACCTGTTCCGCGTTTAATTGCTTTTTCAATATTGGAATTCGGCATATTTGCCCCACGAGCAATTGTTACTGCAGAACGTAAACGAGCGTTGGTTTCAATGTCCCCTCCACCGTCTCTCGCCGCTATAATAATTTCTTTAACTATTCTTGTAAAAAGTTTACCGCGTTTAGCATCTGCAGCACCTTTTTTATGTTTAATTGAACTCCATTTATTGTGACCGGACATTCTTTTCCTCCGAAAAACTTCTCGTTGTTAAATATAAAATGGAAAAAGGAGGTGAGATTTCACCTCCCAATAAATATTTATTCGTCATCTGATTTGAAAGCTTCTATTACTTTCAGAGCAATATCATCAGGAACTTTCTCGAAATGTGAAAAATCTTGAATAAATCGACCTCTTCCTTGTGTCAAAGATTTGAGTGAAGTGAAATATCCATATAATTCTGAAAGTGGTAATTGTGCTTTAAGAATTTGTTTTTTCCCTTTTTGTTCCATTCCCATAATTTTTCCACGTCGAGTTGAGAGATCACCCATTACATCTCCCATATATTCGTTTGGAATAATAATTTCAATTTCATGGATTGGTTCGAGAAGTATTGGTTTCGCTTGATTAAAGCCAATTTTTAAAGCTTGTGAAGCTGCAATTTTAAATGCTAATTCTGATGAATCTACATCATGATAACTTCCAAAATAAAGATCACAGCAAACATCAACAACTCTGTAGCCAGCGATAATACCTTTTGCCAGAGTTTCACGACAACCTTTTTCAACTGCCGGGATAAATTTACTTGGGATAACTCCTCCAACAATACTATTTATAAATTTGAATCCTTCACCGCGTGGTTGTGCACTAATTCTGATTGAAACGTTACCAAACTGTCCACGACCACCAGATTGTTTTTTATGTTTATAACTCACATCTGATTTTCCGTTTATTGTTTCTCTATAAGGAATTTTTGGATCATATAAATCAGCTTCAACTTTAAATCTTGATTTCAAACGTTTTTTTATTAATCCAATTTGTTGTTCACCTTGACCACTTAAAACCATTTGAGCTGTTTCTTGATCAAAGGTTGAATTTATAGTTGGATCTTCTTCAAGAAGTTTAGAAAGAGCTGTACCGATTTTGTCTTCATCGCTTTGATTTGCAGCTTTTATAGATTTCCAAAAAACAGGTGATGGGAGTATAGGTGTTGGAAACTTACAATCTAAATTTGGAGCAATAATAGAATTCAAACCACGAGCTGTTTTAAGTTTTACCAAACCGCCAATTTCTCCAGCTTTAAGTTCTGATGAATCACTACGATTTTTCCCTTGAATATCATAAATTCCACCAATTTTATCTTTTCCATTTTTCTCTGGAACTCTAACTTCCATGCCGGATTTTAGTGTCCCTGAAAAAACTCTTACATAAGCCATATCACCAAGATTTGGATCAGAGTATGATTTAAAGATATAGGCGATTAAATCATTATCCGGACTGGTTACAACTTTTTTTTCTTCTTCATCTTCAATGATTGTTACTTCTGGAGTTGCTGCAGGTGAAGGAAGATATTCTATAATAGCATCTAAAAGAGCATCAATCCCAACATTTGTTTTTGCTGAACACGCAAAAACCGGAATAAGTTTTTTATTCTTAATACCATTCTTTACGCCAAGTGCAAGTTCTTCTTCTGATAATTCTCCTTCTTCAAAATACTTTTCAAGGAGATTATCATCAGTTTCTGCAACTGATTCCATTAATTTTAATCTATATTCTTCAACAATATCTGTCATATCAGCAGGTATATCCGTAAGCTCACCATTTAGGAAAGCTTTTCCTTTTACCAGATCAACTACTCCCCTGAATTGATTTTCTTTACCGATTGGAATATGGATAGGAGCAAAAGTTATTTCTAAATTTTCTTGAATTAAATCAAGAACTTTGTCATAATCTGCATGTTCATTATCCATCCGATTAATTACAATTCCTTTCACAATTTCTTTTTTCCCAATATTACCAAATGCCTGTTCAAGTCCGACTTCAAAGCCTCCTGCAGCATTTGCAACAAGTAATACAGATTCTACAGCACTGAGAGCTGTAAGGCTTTCACCAAGATAATCAGCATAGCCCGGAGTATCAATAATATTGATTCTATTTTTCTTCCAAGTTAGATTACCAATTGTAAGAGATATCGACATTCCTTTTGCAATTTCTTCTGCATCAAAATCCATAACAGTATTGCCATCTTCAACTTTTCCAACTCTTGTAGTAGCTTTTGAATCAAAAAGCATCTGTTCAATAAGAGTAGTTTTTCCGGCACCACTGGCACCAAGGAAGGCAATGTTACGAATATTTCTCATATCATAATTTTTCATTTTTCCTCCGTAACTTTAAATAAGAACTTATTTTTTCTCAATATTTTTATATTAAAAGTAATATGATTTAATTTCCTTATAATCATTTAGATTACAAAATATTTTTATTTGCAATTTCTTGTCAATAACTCTTATATACATATTATTTGAGAGTCAGAGTTCTCTCAAGAAAGGTAACATCAATCAGCTTGGTTGACAATTATCTCCGCTCGTTAACTGAAAAAGAAATAGCTGGCGGAAGTTTGAAATTTAGAACAATGACTTAATGTAATAATCCTTGCTTTTTTAAAAAGAGAAACAACATTTGAAGAATACTAAAAAATTACATTCTCTTTTTTTTAACAATAAAAAAGACTATGCATTCCCAAGTAATTTCATAAAAATTATTAAATCATTTTTATATATTTCAAAAATAATTAGAAAACTGTTTATAAAATAAGGCCAGATAATTGTTAAAAGGTAAAATCCAATCATAAGCCCTAAAGGCATGGCAACAATCATTATTTGCATATCAGGAATAACTTTTGCAAACAATGCTAAAAGAACTCGTTGAAGAAACAAAATACCAAAAATCGGTGCTCCAACTTTTAAACCGATGATAAAAATACTCGAAGTCACATTAATTAATTGTGTTACAAGATTTGCATGAAAAACAACTTTTGTGAGAGGAATATGATAAAAACTATCAAATATTGCCTGAATAAAAAAATGGTGTCCGTTTGTAACAAATAACAACAACATTGCTATAAAATAATACATCTGCCCTATTGCATTTGTTTTATCAGATGAGGCTGGATCAATAAGGGAAACCATAGAAAGATTCATCATACGACTAACTTGAGAACCGGCAAAATTTAAAGCTTCAAAAAGAACTTTACTGACTGTCCCCAATAATAATCCGATTAATATCTCTTTAATAGCATAAGGTATTAACCAGATAAAAGTAACCGGTAAATCTTCCGGAACTGGAATTATGGGTGCAATAATCATTGATAGAAACATTCCAAACATCACTCTTACTTTGATATCAATTGAAGGAGAAGAGATAATTGGAAGAAGGTTAACTAAAGTAATAATTCTTACAGCAACAAGCAGAAATCGTTCAAATTCTGCAACTGTAAAGCCTAATGTTTCAAACATAATTATTTATTCAAAGTTTCTAAAATTCTTAAAATATAATGAACATACTCCAAGAATTTATTTACCATCCAAGGAATTGCCAATAAAAGCACTAACATCACTGCTGTAATTTTTGGAATAAAAGTAAGAGTCATTTCTCTAATAGAAGTAACTGTTTGAAAAATTGAAACTGCGAGACCAATTATAAGCCCCGTAATAAGAATTGGAGCAGCTATCAGTCCGGTATAATAAATCGTTCTCGTAGCAATTTCAATAACTAATTCCTGATTCATAATAGCCTCAATTGAAACTTTTTACAAGTGATTCAATAATGATATACCAACCATCAATTAAAACAAAAAGTAAAATTTTGAAAGGTGCGGAAATCATTGCCGGAGGTAGCATCATCATTCCCATTGACATTAAAATACTGGCAATAATCATATCAATCATTAAAAAAGGAAGATATAATAAGAAACCCATTTGGAAAGCAAGCCGAATTTCGCTAAGAGCAAACGCCGGGACAATAACCTGTAACGGTAAATCATCTGCATTATCGGGTTTAGGTAATTTTGAGTTACTGACCATTAATGCTAAATCTTTTTCTCTCGTTTGATTTAACATAAAATCGCGTAAAGGCTTTATTCCTATTTCATAAGCTTCTTTATGATCCAATTCACCTTTGAGGTAAGGCTGTAAAGCATTATCATTTATTTTATTGAATACCGGTCCCATAACAAAAAAAGTTAGAAATAAAGCAATTGATACAATAATTTGGTTTGAAGGAGCTGATTGAGTTCCAATTGCTTTTCTCACCATTGAAAGAACAACTACAATTCTGGTGAAAGAAGTCATCAAAATTAATAAAGATGGTGCTACCGATATGATTGTTATTAATAGAAGTATTTGTAAAGAAACTGCAACATCTTTTGGATTTTGAGATTGATCTACTCCGAGAGTTAATTTTGGAATCATCTGGGCTGAAACAATTGCTGTTATTGCAATTAAGAAGATAACAAATATAATTTTTTTCTTTTTCATTTCATCATTTCTCTTTGAATTTTTTTAAAATATTGCTAAATTTATCATTGAAATTTTCCTGTTTATTTTCAAGTAATTTATCTATTTTCTCTAAATTAGAAATCTTATCAATTAAAGAAATATTTTCGGGACTAATTCCAAGAATGTAAATTTCATCAATTATTTTTACAAAGTAAAGAGATTGCTTATTATTTAGTTGAAAGATATTTACTATCTCGTTAGTTATACCAGAATTTGAATTCCTATTTCCTTTAGAAAGCTTCTTCATAAAAAAAGCCAAACCATAAATCAAAATTGTGATAAAAAGCAAAGCTAAAATCATTCTAAACAGCATTACCCCAAAATTAGGAATATCCGGTACATTGACTTTAGATAATGTATCTGAAATTGTTTGGTTAACAGAGATTTCAGCAAATATTTTTTTTATTGAAAAAAACAAGAAAAAAACAAAAATCAGAACTTTGATAATAATATTTCTCATTTACCCCAGACTTTTGATTCTGTCATGTTTTGAGACTAAACTTACAATTCTTACTGCATAATTTTCATCTGCAACCATAACTTCTCCAACAGCAAATTTCTTGCCGTTCACAATTAAATCAACATATTCACCGGCGGTTTTATCTAATTCAACAACTGAACCTTGACCCAATTCTAAAATATCTTTAATTTTCATTTTTTTCCGTCCAAGCTCCACATTGATTGGCAAAACAATATCCAATAACATATCAATATTGATATTTTTATAGCCATGCTCTGGACGACTTTCAGAGATAGGACTAAAAGATGCTCTCGATACAGATACCGGAGGTTCTTCA
>JAOZMQ010000098.1:0-6690 GCA_029934195.1 Candidatus Cloacimonadota bacterium
AAATTAGTTTATAATCTTGTTTTTTATTTTTTATAAAATCTTCTGAGTCTTTAATTCCACAATCAAGTGAAATAGTGTAATTTTCAACATCAATATAATTCTGAGATGTAACATGCATTTGAAGATTAAAATTATCTACAAATACAAATTCCTTAATTAGAAATCTTGAATTTTCATCTTCTAAATAGAAACGAATTCCGCGATAATTATTTACTTCAAACCGTTCATAATTAAATATAATATTGGAGAAATCAACATTTTTGTTTGATCCCTTCACATATATATTGGTGAGGGTTTCTTCTTCCGGTATTAATTCTACATTGGTAATTTTATCTGATAAATAATAATCATTTAAAACCACAGAATTAATATTTCCACCAAGATTGGTAAAAGTGATTTTCAATTTCTCTGACTCTATTTTTATCTCATTATCAATAGAAATGTCATTTTCAAGAGTTTTTTCTGTTAAAGAATTTATCGCTTGAGTTTTTTTTAATTTACTTTTCGTATCTTTAGTATTAATTTTATTTTCTGAATCAATATTTTTTTGTACCTGTACATCAGCTGTGTTTCTGATTTTTTGGTTTTTCCAAATATACTCATTACTTAAAAAAAAGACAATAAATATTAATATTACTGCTATAACTGTTTTTTTATCCAATTTTTCTCCTGTGATTTATGGAAGTGGATCGTCGCCACCTGGATGAAAGGGGTGACATTTTAGAACTCTTTTTATAGATAGATATAGTGCTTTATAGAATGGGTATTTTAAAAATGCATGTTGGGCATAAGTGCTACATGTTGGGGTAAATCTACAAGTTGGAGGAAACATAGGAGAAATAAATTTTTTATAGGTAAATAAAAGAAAAAGAACAAATTTATTCAAATATCTTAAAAAATCATTAATTCTTGTAATTAATCTCAAATTAAAACCTTATAGTATCTTTAGCATTCAAGCTAAGTATTGTTTGATTTTATTAATATTGATTGATAAATCTTGAACTATTTGTTGCCAGGAAGCACTTGCACAATCTTTCCTGGCAATCAAAATAATATCTCTTGAAAAATTTATTTCTTTATAATTTTCTCGAAAAAAGGCTTTCACCCTCCGCCGTATTTTATTTCTAATCACAGCAATTCCAACTTTTTTACTACAAACAATTCCAGCTCTTAATATATCTGATTCTTGATTGTGAATCAAAAACACAAAATATTTTCCAACAATCCTATAATTATCACTATAAATAGCTTTGAACTCAGAATTCTTTTTAAGAATTCTAATCATTAATTAATCAGAAACTGTAAGAGTTTTACGACCTTTTGCACGTCTTGCAGACAATACTTTTCTTCCAGCTTTACTTGCCATTCTCGCTCGGAAACCGTGTACTCTTTTTCTTCTCGTATTATGTGGTTGATAAGTTCTTTTCATCTATAATCTCCTTATTTTAAATATCAATTTTTTACCAGTTTGGTGAAAAAAAATGACACCTTTTTTCTGTCAAGTACAAATTGAAACAGTATGAAACTGCTGTGAAAGAAATAGTACAATTCATGAGAGAAATATTTATTCAACAGGGGAAAATTTATAATAAAATAATGAATTTCTTTCATCGCAAAGAAGTGGAGAGAAAAACGTAAAAGGAAGAATTTCTTATTTAGTATCTGAACGAAAAGGAATTTTTTAACCATAAAGAACAGAAGTTCATGAAGAAAGATTAATTGGGAAATTATTTATTTTTCAGCTTCATAGAAGCGACATCTATGTAGTCCAATGCGTTAGCGTTGGGTAAAGAAAAAGAGAATCAAGCTACAAAGTAGCGACAAAAAAATAAAATTTAGAAAAAGTTAGTTTTCGTTCAGATACTATTTACCTATTTGTATGAGTACAGTATAGGCAAAAAACTCAATATTTAATTTTAATAATCGATGTTATGTTAATCTAATTTTATCGTGCAGTTAATATGCAATGAATGAAACAGTTGACACTATAAATGTAATCTAAGGTTTTGGAAAGTGAAATTGAAAAAGGATGAGATAAAATGAAAAAGATTTTTGTAATATTATTCATAGTATTCATTTTGCAGATTAGTGCAAATGCAAACATAACTGAGAGTTTTCTTTTTGGAAAACAAATGTATGAAGATAAATTTTTCGATGAAGCTATCAAAGAATTCAATAAAGTAATTACGATTGCTCCGACTTCTTTTGAAGCCGAAAATGCATTATTGTTGACTGGGATGAGTTTCCGCGAAATGTCAGATCTTAAATCAGCTGAAAAAAGTTTTAGAAGATTGTGGGAAGGTTATCCTAATAGCTCTTTCCGTGATAAAGCTATTTACTATTATGCTCTTAGCCAATATGAACAAGGTAAATATTTAGAATCCGGCAAAAGTTTTGCAAAATTGATAAAAACCTTTCCCAAATCCGAGTTTACAGAATTGGCATTAGAACTTTATGTAGAATCATTTTTTCTTGCAAAAGAATATAATGAGGCAATTCTTACAGCGGAAGATCTTTTAAGAAATTATTCGGAAAGTAAGCTAATTCCCGATGTTTTGCTCATTCTTGCTAAAAGTTTTTTTTCTAATAACATCAATGAAAGAGGCAATCAAACAATAAATAAAATAATCACAGATTTTCCAAATTCAGATGCACGTTGGAAAGCAGTAATAATCAAAACAGAAAGGATAAAAAAAAATCAAGGAACGCAATCAGCCATCGATGTTCTTGTAAATGAGATAAATACAGACGTACCTCGAATTCATGAAGAGATGCTCCAAGAAAAATTAATCATCTATTACCTTAATTTAGATGATTTTCATAATGCTTTCAATCATTTAAATATTTTAGTTACGCGATATAATAATTCCTCAAAAATGGATTTTTATTTATCTAAACTCTTTTTTACTGCAATAAAATTATCTAAATATGATAAAATCATAGAATTACAAAAGACATATTCAAAGCTAATTTCGCACAGTAAACTAAAAAATGAAATTAATATATATGTCGCAGAAGCAAATTTCTATCTCAGAAAGTTCTCTAAATCTGACAAAATTGTACAGGAGATTCTTGAAAACTCACCTCAAGATTCTACGTTATTTGCCGCAAATCTTGTCAAATCTGGAATTTTGGAAGAGAAAGGAATGTTAAAACAAGCGATAAAAAATTATCTTTATATTATTAATTCTTTTGCAAAGTATGGGAAAAATGAAGAATTACTTCTCAAAATAGGGAATATCTATTATGAAGATTTCGAGATGTTCTCTCTTGCAATTAAATATTATCAACAAATTATAACCAATTATTCTGACACCAATTTCCATATAAAAGCATCATATAAAATTGCTCTCTGTTATGTGAAAATGGGGAAAATCGATGAGGCAATTGAAGAACTTTATCAAATCAATGTCAATAATATAAATGACGAAAAATTGAAGTTAAAAATCATCAACAAAAGACAATATCTAAAGAAATTTATGCAAAAAGATTATCAGTCAGCATTTTTAAAATTAGTCTCTGTTTTCAACGATTATTTACTAACAAAAGACGAATTGGTCGCAAGACAAAATCTTGCTGATATTCTTACCGAAGATTTAAAAGAATTTGAAAAAAGTATGGAATTAATCGGTAAAGTCAAAACTAAAGAAGAAGCTTTTCAGAAAGCAAAACTGAATCTTGTACTTGCTGAAAAATCTTCTGAAGAAGGAAATTTTACAAAAGAAACTAAATATCTTGATGAAGCTTCATCTTTGATGGCTACAACTCCAAACGAGAAACAAAATCCAAAATATGAAGGATTAAGATTACAAATTGAGTATTCGAAAAATAAAGAAAATATCAATTTAGATTTTATTGAAAAGCTGGAAACTTTTATAAAAAACAATCACAAAATTCCTTCTGCAAATAAATTCCGTTTAATTCTTTCCAATTATTATGAGAATTTATCCAATACAGAGAAAATGCTTTATCACTTACAATTCTTGACAAAAGACGAAATTCTATTGAGTGAATATTATTCAGCAAAAATCAAATTAGCAGAACTTCTCTTTCAAGAGAATAAATATTCAGAAGCACTTTTAGCTTATACGCTTTCAACAGATTTAGTTTCTATTAATCGACCGACACTTTATTATCATCAAGCAATTTCATTAATCCGTACTGGTTCTGAAAAACAAGGTATTAATAACCTTCTCTTTTTACTTGATAATACTGATAATTTCGATGGTTATCTTTATGCTATAAATACAGTAGTTGAATATCTTCTAAAAAGTAAAAATTATAAACTGGCATTAAAGTATATTTTGAAAATCAAGTTACAGCATCAAGATGATCACTATTATCAATCTCTATCAGATATATATTTTGGAATTGGAAATAAAGAAGAAGCTAAAGTTTCTTTGATGTATATTAAAGAAAAAGATATTCCAACCTTACATAAATTGGCTTTACTTCAAACAGAGACAGGTGATTTTGATATTGCAGTTTACACTTATAAACAACTTTTGGACATTGATGCCAAGAATGAAAATATTTATTTACAGCAACTCGGGAAAATCCTTTTTGATAAAGAGAATTTTAGAGAAGCTTCTGAGAATTATCTTAAAATAATTAGTAAGATTGGTGATGTCCCGGATACAAATAGATTCAAAGAATTAGAAGTAGAATTAATAGCTACTGAAACTATTATTTCATTATACAGAATAAAAAACAGACCAAAAGCAGAATCTTTGTTGAAGCGATTTACAAAAATTATCTCTGAAAAAAACAAAAATAAAATTCAACTTAATCGTGGAATTTATTATCTTGATACAGATATTGCAAAAGCTGAAAAAGTCTTTACAAAACTTTTAAAAAATAAAAATCTCTCAAAGAAAATTAGATACGATGTTTATTTTTGGCGTGGAGTCGCTCGGGTAAAACTTAAAAAAATAGATTCAGCACTCGAAGATTTCAAGTTAGCTTTGAAATCTGACAATGAATCTATTCGTAATCAAGCTCATTTCAAAATCGGAACAATTTATTTTACAAAAGAGAATTTTGAGGAAGCAATGAATCAATATTCTTTTGTTATTGAAAATGATGAATCAGGAAAACTTGCTTTAGATGCCGCCAAAAACTTCGCCATCGTTTGTAAAACTATAGAAGAGTGGAGCAATGCTATTGATGCTTATGAAATTATATTGGAGAGGTGGGGTGATGAAGGTTTGGAAGCTGAAACACTATTTAATATCGCTTTCTGCCATTTCCGTGATAAGAAGTACAAAAAATCTATAGAAATGTTTGAAAAAGTTTTACCTTTATTGACTGAAGATATTTTAAAAGCAGAAGCTCAATATTGGATCGGAGAATCTTATTTTGGTATGGATGATTTTGAACAAGCTATAACAGCCTTTCTCAAAGTAGGATATAATTATTCTTCAATCACAAGATGGGCTGCAACAGCAAGTTTGAAAACAGGAGAATCATATATTATGGCTCATAAACCAGATAAAGCAAGACAAATCTTTGAAAAAATAATTAGCAAATATGGTAAAAATAGTCAGTGGGGAAAAATAGCTGTGGTAAGACTACAGCAATTTTGACTTTTCTCCTATTCATCATAAACCACTAAAATCGGAGAAAAAATGAGTAATGAAAAAACAGAATGGATAAAAATACGGAAATCTCAGATCAATATTTATAGAACAACTCCTCTTTATTATTTGAATGAGCACAAGAAGTACATTCTTTACAAACCGGCTGGAAAATCCTTAACAGATGTAAGATTACTTGAAAATAGGTATCCGGATCTTTTCATAAATCATAAAGATAAAGCTCTTGGGATTCAGGAGTTACAAAAAACATATAATAAAAGATTAAAAAAAGATATTCAAGCTGGAACTACTGAGGAAGTAAAGCAAATTCTGGTCAATATTGTTGAGGAGACATTAACTGAACCTCGAAGTGGAACATTATCGGGATTAAAAGATACAGTTGATTTAGTCGTTTCCGGATATTCTGAGAAATCAAACATTCTACACACACTTGCCTCACTTTCAATTTCAGATTATACAACAGCTATTCATTCCGTAAATGTAATGGCTTTAACAATGGGATATTGTTTTCACGCTAAAATGAAAGAAGATGTTGTAAAACAAATAGGTCTTAGTGCTCTTCTTCATGATTTAGGAAAAACCCAAATACCTCACGATGTTTTAAATGCAAATCGCAGATTAACTAAAGAAGAATTTGATATTATAAAAGCTCACCCTATTGCCGGTTATAATTTATTAAAGAGTGAAGGCTACAGAAATGAAATTATTTTACGCGGAGCAATCGAACATCATGAAAAACTTGATGGCAGTGGTTATCCACACGGAATAAAAAATGTCTCTCTGACTGGAAGAATTATTGGAATAATTGATTGTTATGAGGCTATCACCAATGATGACCGTCCATATAGAAGTGCTCTTGACCCACTAATTGCTCTATCCATTATAAAAAAAGATGTTCAAAAAGGAAAATTTGATCTTAATATTTTTGAAAAATTTGCCTATAGTTTACTTTAAATAATTTTGTAGCATAAACGCGAGAGGAAATGAATATTGAAAAATGAATAATGGGTTTACTTTCTTTTGTTCGTTTTGTTCGTGTAGTTCGTTGTAAAAGAAATGAAAAATGAATAATGGATTGACTTTCTTTTGTTCG
>JAOZMQ010000098.1:6790-9241 GCA_029934195.1 Candidatus Cloacimonadota bacterium
GTTCGTTGTAAAAGAAATGAAAAATGAATAATGGATTGACTTTCTTTTGTTCGCTTTGTTCGTGTGGTTCGTATAGTTTGATGCAAAATAGTCCAGCGATTAAGTTTAAGAGTAAAAGAAAGATTCTTATAATATGCTCAGGATTTATCTTTGGTATATAATTCCATCTTTATCCCTTCCTATTTTTTTTATAAGATTAATTTTTTTATAGAAATAGACAATTTTTCGAGCTTTATTATCCCTAACGGAAAGTAATTTAGCAAGTTTTTTTGTGTTAAATTTTTCTGGAAGTGTGATAGGAATAAGGTTTAAGTATTCTTTTGGAAAATGATATGAAATTGTTTCTACACAATCAATTAATTCTTTATCAATTGTTCGGATTCCTTTTTTTCTCCAACTTCCTTTTCCATCATCGCAACGAATTTCATTAATAACTACTTTTACGATTTTAAATTGGAAGTTTTCATGTGCAATAAATTCATGGATTCTAATCAATTCATCAAAAGAATCTAAAACTACTCCGCGTTTTGGAGATTTCCTTTTCCGAATAATTTCACCATTTTTATCAGCCATTATTATCCACTTTATTACAGGAATGGGATAAAGAACAGTAACTTTATAAAATGGTAAAAGAGCTTTTAATTTTTTTTTCAGAGAAGAAAAAGAACCTGTTTGAATTTCAACTAATCCTGTTGGTTTAACTATATCAATTATAAATTTTTCAATTCTTTCTTCATTAGTATCTTCAGGTTCTGAAAAGTATTTTTTTAGCGAATTGTGAAGTGAACTTTCGTTTCTTGTTCCGATGTAATTTTTCATTTTTGAAAGAAAAAGCTCCCTCAAATATGGGAGCTTAAATTCATCTATAAATTGTAATACAAGTTCATTTCAAAAGGATGTGGTCTGCTATTAACAGCTTTTATTTCTTTCATTTTTTCTTTAATAAAGCTATCAATAAGTTCCTTATTGAAAACATCTCCTTTGAGTAAATAGTCATTATCTTCTTTTAGAGCCATTAGAGCATCTTGAAGGTTTGTTGGTATTTTATGTAAAGAAGCTTTCTTTTCTTCCGACCAAGCATGAACATTGTCGTCAAAAGGACCATAACCATTTTCTTTAGTGGGCATTATTTTATTTTTTATTCCATCAAGTCCAGCCATAATTAGAGCACTCATTGCGAGATAAGCGTTACAAGTTGCATCTCCTGTACGGAATTCAATTCTTTTACTATTTTTAGTATTTGCATATTTGGGAATCCTAATAGCAGCACTTCTATTTGCCAAACCAAAAAACAGTTGTGTTGGTGCTTCAAATCCGGGAAGCAATCTTTTAAAAGAGTTTGTACTTGGATTTGTGAAAGCAGTTAATGAAGATCCATGTTTAAGAATTCCACCAACAAAATATAACGCTTCATCTGAAAGATCTGCATAGTTACCTTCTTTAAAGAAGATATTTTCTCCATTTTTCTTTAACATAATATGGAAGTGCATACCATTACCTGCTTCATTATAAACTGGTTTTGGCATAAAAGTCACACTCAAATTATTTTCCAAAGCTACATTACGAATAACATCTTTCATTTGCATCACACTATCTGCAATTTTAGGAAATTTTTCCAACTCAGTTTCAATTTCTTGTTGAGCTGCAAGTCCAACTTCATGATGGTGATAACGAATATTAATTCCCATTTCTTCAATAATAGAAACCATTTCTTGTCGTACATCGTGATGTCTGTCAAACGGTGTATCCATATGATAGCCTTTACGGAAATCTCTTGAAATTGCTCCGGCATCATCATAAGATTCTGGCAAACAATTTTTGTTTTCTGTGGAAGTAAAATTATATCCGGCACTAAATTTACCATTTTGAAATTCTGCTTCATCAAAAAGATTAAACTCTAATTCCGGAATCCAAACCGATTCATCTGCAATTCCCATTTTTTCCATATAAGATTGAGTTCTAAAAGCCACACTCCGCGGATCTTTTTTTACTCCTATTCTGGTATCTGCCTCACAAATAGTACAAATCATTCTTAAAGTTGGATGTGTAGCAAATGGGTCAATTACAGCAGAATCTGCATCAGGCATAAGAATCATATCCCCAGATTCTACTGACTTCATTCCAGGAATACTAGAGCCATCAAAAGAAACTCCATGTTCCATAAGATATTCAATTCTACGAGCAGGGAGACAAATGTGATACCAATTACCAACAAGATCACAATATTTGAGATCAATAGCTTCAATCTCATTTTCTTCAATTACATTTTTTAAATCTTCTAATTTCATGGATCCTCCAATTTATTTATTTTTTTACATAGTACTTGAACGAAAACTAACTTTTCCTAAATTTTCTTTTTTTTGTCGCTACTCTGTAGCTTAGTTATCTTTTTTATCTTACCCAACGCTAACGCATTGGGCTACATAGATGTCGCTTCTATGAAGCTGAAAA
>JAOZMQ010000099.1 GCA_029934195.1 Candidatus Cloacimonadota bacterium
AAGAGATCGGACTAAAAGATGCTCTCGATACAGATACCGGAGGTTCGTCAGGTTGTTGTTTTTGGTCTGCAATAATAGGTTCGTCCATTGAAAAAGGAAGTTCCTCTTGACCAGAGCTTTCACCATCAGGAAATAAGTTATTGATAGATATTTCTGCAAAGTTATCAATCAATAAATAGACAAAAAACTCATCTGAATCCATACTAAATTTCAGTCTTGACATAGTATTTCCATCCATAAAATCTTTCTGGATTTCCATGTCACTTAATTCAACTTGAGTTACCGTTCCTGTTAAAGAAATATCTTGACCTGAAAGTTCTGCATTCAAACTACCAAGTACTTGATTAAACATTTCCTGAGCTGCATCATTATGTTCTTCCGGGTTATAATCAACATCTCCATCTCCGAGCATCATTAAATCTGAAAGCATTGCAACAAATTTTTTAGAGATTAACATCAACATTTGGAAGTTTTGGTCTCCTGAAAAGTTTAATGAGAGCAAGACTACAGGAATTTCCATATCTGCTTCAATTTTGCTAAAATCAAAGACCTCAGTTGATAATGCGACAACTTCCATTGTTTTATTAGTAATAGTTGATAAAACACCGCCGCTATTCGAGCTGAAAATATTTATCAGATTGTTAATTTTACGTGTATCATCCATTGATAATTTCTCCATCACTGCTTAATAAATGTTCAATTTTAAACGCCATTTTTTTTCTTTTTTTCCCAATTTCACCTAAAAACTTTGGAATCCCCTCAATTTCACCTTCGATATAATCAGAAACAGCCCGATCTAACATCAGGATATTTCCTACTTCAAGTTCAACAAAATCTTGAACTAAAATTTCACAAGATCCTAAATTAACCGATACATTTACTTCTGTTAAAGTTAAATTCTTTTCCAATTGCTTAAAGTCTTCTTCAGCTGTTTCCTTTTTTAACATCGTCATGAAATTCTGGCTTAACATTTTCTTCAAAATTGGCTCCATCATAAAATATGGAAAACACAGAAGAATTGTAAATTCAAAACTTCGTGCAGCAATTGGGAAGTTTAAAATCAACATTGTTTCGCTAGAAGGAGCAATTGTTACTAATTGCGGATTAGTCTCAAAAGTCACAATTTTTGCATTTAATTCATCAATTTGTTGCCAAGCTTCTTTAAAGATGGATAAAACTTTATTCGCAATATTTTTCATTACACTGTTTTCAATTACAGTTGTTATTGATTCACTTCTTCGATTAATTGTTGTTCCAGTACCACCAAATAATCTATCAATAACAAAAAAAGAAAAATCAGGGTCAATATCCATAATGGCTTGACCATCAAGATTCTCTATTTCAAAAATATACATATTTGTAAAGTCAGAAGCAGACATTGTAAATTCGAGATATGTAACTTGGTCAATGGCTGGACTTTTTACATCAACCATTGTACGTAAAGTACTGGAAAGGTAAATACCAAGAAGACGTGCAAAATTCTCATGAATATTACGAAGAATCTTCACTTGCTCTTTAGAAATTCTTTCCGGTCTTCTAAAATCATAGAGCCGGAGATTTTTATTCTGCTTAATTACATCTACCGGTTTATCTCCATCCGATTCTGATGATAATAGAGCATCAATTTCTTCTTGTGTAAGTAATTTACTCATTTCTCTCTACCTTTGGAACAGTCTATACATTGTTTATTTTATGACTATTCCATAGTTTAATTAATTTTATTGAATAACAAACTGTGCAAACAGAATTTTATTTATTTTTCCTTCAACCATTAGTCTATTAACTTTCTTTTTTATCATTCTCTTTAACTCTTTACGATAACTTGTATCTGAAAGCTGTTCCAAAGTAATTGTTGATAAATACCCATTTATCGCATCAATTATTAATGTAATTTTATTAGTCAATTCATCAGGTAATTTTGATTTCTTTTCGATTTTATATTCCATACCAATAGTAATCAGCAAGAAATGTCCTTCCGAATCCTTAGGATTTACAATCATATCATCTAAATTAAAGATAGCATACTCTTTAAAATAATCTTTTGCTACATCTCCTGAATCTTCTGAATCTTCTGAATCTTCACTGTCTTCTAAATTTTCATCGTCAGATTCTTCATCTTCTTGATTCTTTTTCTTCTTTTTTTTCTTATCTTTTTCATTATCATCTTTTTTCTCACCATTTTCATCAACCTGCTCTACTGATGACTCTACAACTTGCTGGCTTGCCCCTGTATTTTTATTAAATACAAATTTTGACATAAAGAAAAATAGTACTCCGGAGAGGACAATTTGAAGAAAAATAATTCCAATAATTACTAAAATATTAACTTTTCCACCACTCTCTTTCTTATTTTTTGCCATCATATCTCCTTTCGAATTCCCATCATCTCCTCTTTCTAAAATGAGAGGAAATTAAAGTTACTTCCTTAAACAAATAAAGAATAATTCTTTTATCTATTAATTATTAACACTTATTGGTGATAATTTATTTATAAATCCGCTTTTTTTCGTTTCATCTTTTAGATTAACATAAATTTCTACTCTACGATTTATTGCTCGACCAGTTGAAGTTGCATTAGTCGCAATTGGGCGAAATTCTCCATACCCAATTACCTGAAATCTTTCTGGTGAAATTCCAAACTCTAAAAATTTTCTTACGACTGAAAGTGCTCTTGCCGCTGATAATTCCCAATTTGACGGATATTTCACTGTATTTATAGGAACATTATCTGTATGACCTTCAACTCTTACTTCATAAGGCAACATTGCTAAAACATTTGAAATTTGTTTTAACAATTCATACGAATCTGTTTTTAATCTATTACTGCCTGAAGAAAATAACATCGGGTTGCTTATACTAAAATGAATTCTATCAGCGGACTTTTCCACTTTTACCATTTCATGAGTACCAGACTTCTCTGTAGCATCTTGTAATTGCTGTAGGACTTTTTCAAGTTTATGCTCAAACTCTCCCCCACTTTGAAATTCATACAATGGAACGTTTTGGCTTATAACAAAACTTCCTCTGTCTGCCATCAGCACTCCAAGAGCACCTTTTAATGAGCTCATTGCTTTTTCAAATTTTGTTTCTTTCATCGAAGAAAACGAGATTAGAAGAACAAAAAAAGTCACCAACAATGTCATCATATCACCATAAGTAAGCATGTAAGCTGGTGCACCAACTGGTGGACATTCTGGACATTTTTTAGCCTTAGACATTATTCTTTTGCCTTTCTCAACGCTGGAGCAATAAAGGTTTCAAGTTTTTCTCTAAGTACACGAGGATTATCACCTGATTGAATAGAAAGAATTCCGGCAAGAGACATATTTTTTAAAAGAACCTCTGCTTTAGAATTTCTTCCCAATTTGTTTGCAATAGGCGTAAAGATACCATTTGCAAACAAAGAGCCATAAAATGTTGTGATAAGTGCAATCGCCATTCCAGCTCCAATATTAGAAGGATCTGATAGATTTTGAAGCATTTGGATAAGACCAACAAGTGTTCCGATCATACCAAAACCAGGGGCAAATGCTGCAATATCATCTACCATTGCTTTCCCTTCACTGTGACGAGCTTCAATATACTCAATTTCTGTACCCATAACACTTTCAATAACTTCTACTTCATTTCCATCAACAGCAAGTTGAATTGCTTTAATTAAAAATGGGTCGTCAATTCCCTTCAATTCTCTTTCAAGAGCAAGAATCCCTTCCCTACGAGCTTTCTCGCCTAAATCAACAAGAGTATTAACCACTCCAACAGGGTCAAGTTTAGGAGGGAAATAAGCTTTGCCCATAACTTTGCCAAGTCCAAGAAAAGATTTTAGGGGATAAGAAGCCATAGTAGCTGCTAAACCACCACCGAAAACAATCATCATTGAGCCGATATCAATAAAAGCCATTATTTGTCCCGATAATATTATTGGGATAAAAGTTAGTGCCATTGCCAGTACTAAACCAATTACTGAAGCTAAATCCATTATAATTCCTTAATAGTTAAATGATTATCTTTTGTTGTTTTTATTTCGTTACAGAATTGATTTTACTTTTCTCATTTCCATGAAGTTCCCAATTCCGTAATGTTTTATTTTTGTATTGAATAATTAATTCGATAACTTCATCAACACTTTCCTTTACAATTAGTTTCTTGCCGGTAGTCAAAGAGATTATAGTATCAGGAGTAGCCTCTAAGAATTCCAACAAATCTGCATTTACATAGAATTTTTTTCCACTAATTCTTGTTAGTTCTATCATTATTTCTCCTTAATATGCAAAATTATTTATGATGCTTTTGTAGTCAATATTTACTTCTTTTGAAATCCATTCTTTTTTTACATTTATCTAACCTCTATTATTTCTTATAAAATTATCTTTCAATAAAAATTTGAATTCATAATTTTTCCAAACAACATAACTATTTAATAGCAAAGAAATTAACAACTTAATGTTCTAAAAAAATATTCCTTTGCAACAGAGTAAAGATTCTATAGTTTTCTGTTACAGAATTACAAGATTATAGACTTTAGATAAATCTGCGTAACTAAATATCTGGTAGATTAACCTAAAATCTCATCTCTTCACAATAGATAAGAAAAAGCAGGTTAGGTCTTTCTCACCCAACCTGCAAAATATTATCTATTTAGAGTATTAACGTTTCATTCTATCAATAATAGTTGTCAAAATCTGATCGGAAGTTGAAACTACTTTTGAATTTGCTTGAATTGCTCGTTGTGCAATAATCATATTAGAAAATTCTTGTGTCAAATCAACATTTGATGATTCCAAAAAACCACCCCTAATTACTGAATCAGTATTGCTACCACCCCAAAGAATAACCGGACTTCCTGAAGAATCATTTGCAGAATAGATACTTCCACCTTCTTTCATTAATCCACCTCTATTAGTAAAATCAGCCATTGCAATTTGACCAATAGTTCTTGATTGTCCGTTGGAATAAAAACCGGTTACAAGACCTAATTCATCTACACTCATGTTATTGATGGTTCCTAATGTATATCCATCTTGTTCACGGGAGATAGTTGTACTTGGAGAAGAAAATTGAGTGATTCCATCATTAAAACCAGATGTTCCAGGATTAATATCAATTTCCAAACCCTTTGCTCCTTCCAGATTGAAAGTAAGTTTTGAAGCACCACTATCATAAGTAAATTCTTTCAAAGATCCATTTTCATTGAAAGATACTTGTCCAGTATTACTACTATTGGTAGGAATAATTGTACCATCATCAACAAGTATTTCCCAAGTCCAAAGATTACTACCAGGAGTTAAATCCTGAGTAAAATTGAAGTTTAACTCATGAGTATTTCCAAGACTATCATATACTGTAATTGCTGTAGAATGAGTTCCAGTTAAACCAGCTTCTTCTTGAGTGAAAGCAGGGAATGTTACTGTTGTTGCATTACGTCCGTCAACTTCTGTAAAAACTCTTTCTAATCCTGTAGTTCCACCATCATCAATTAAG
The DNA here is from genome assembly GCA_029934195.1 of Candidatus Cloacimonadota bacterium. Taxonomy (GTDB): domain Bacteria; phylum Cloacimonadota; class Cloacimonadia; order Cloacimonadales; family JAOZMQ01; genus JAOZMQ01. Next base: position 5,482 of record JAOZMQ010000099.1, read on the forward strand.
AAAGTAGTATTTGAAGGTCCTGCTACAACATTTGTTATTATCAATTCTCCTGTACCACTAATTGTCGCTTCAACACCAGTCATTTCAGCTTCAATAAATGTTAATAAATCCTGAACAGTGTCACCAGTATTATAAGTAAATGTTGATGTCCCTGTAGTTCCGTCCGGATTAGTAAAGTCAAGATCAAATGTATCTAAATTTGCAAGAGTTACTCCATCAATAGCAGATAGATCAGATGATGCTGAAACTGGAGCACCTGCAACTTCATAAGTTGTTGCAGAGGTACAAGTTCTTTGGATAGCTTCAACAGATGTAGGTGGTACTATAGCAATCGAGAAGTCTGTTTCACCTGCTGTATTTGCGTTTAATCTCAAGAAACCCATTTCATCAAGACTAATAGTTGCTCCATCTGTTGCATCAGAAGAATTAAATGCTGAATTCATACTATCGATAAATTGACCGAGAGTTGTTCCAGTTGTTCCATAAGTAAATTCAACTGAAATAGCTTCATCATCTCTATTTGTACCTGTAATTGTAAGAATATCTCCGTCAATAAGATCAAAATCTTTTAAAGAATTAAGATCAGCAGCAAGGGTAAGATCACTACCATCATCCATTTGCAATTTACTCTGTGTTTTCCATTCCTCACTTTGTGAAGCATCTTTATCCAAGTTACAGAATAAAGTTAGATTCTCTGTAGCATGAGCTGGATCTTTCTTTCCAAATGGTAACTTAATGCTTTCCATTTCAGTAGTTGAAGATAATACCCCATTTTCATCAGCCATTCTACCTTGAACAAAAGTAGAGCCACCCTGAGCCATCAAATTTCCATCATTATCAATCTGGAAAGCTCCTGCACGAGTAAATAGATTTTGTTTCCCATCGTTTACAACAAAGAATCCGTTTCCAACAATTGCCAAGTCTGTATTGATTCCTGTTGCTTCCATATTCCCTTGTTTGAAATTTGTATCTATACTAGAAATTTTTGCACCCAATCCAATTTGTGATGGGTTCACTCCACCAAAATTACCTACAGAACCACGAGCTCCTGAAAGTGTATCTGAAAGAGTGTCTGAAAAAGTAATTCTACCTGATTTAAAACCAGTAGTATTAATGTTTGCTATATTATTTGAAAGAACATCCATGAAAGCGGTTTGTGTTTTTACTCCGGAAACACCGGAAAATAGTGAACGTAACATTTTTCCTCCTTGTGTTACTAAAACGCATCAATCAATCAGCGTTTTCACAAGAGCCTCCTCTTTGAGGTCCAGCTCTTAATATTATTTTTGTATTATCGGACAATAATTGCACTATCAATATTAGTGAAGATATTATCCTTTGCTTGTGATGAATCCATAGCCGTAATAACTTTCTTGTTTTGGATACTTACGACATACGAAATATCATCCATCATAATTAGTGATTCTCTTCCTCCCTTTTCCGCAATTTTATCTACAGCTCCTTCTAATCGATTTAAGTCATTTTCGGTAAGTTGAATATCTCTCTGCATCATTCTTGATGAAGCATGTGCAGAAAATGAAATCCGTTGATTTACATCCAATTTTTCCCGAAAAATATCCCCAAATTGAGTTCTTTTTTGTAGAATATCAGGACTCTGGTGTTCTTGCGCTTGGTGATTCCGGTGCGTCTTTTGAACAGGGTTCTGAATTCGGATTGGGGGTGGGTTAACAATTCTGTTTACCATAATTCACCTCCTATACTATCATTTTCACTCTATAAACTTTTCAATGATCTTTTTAATTTTTTCTATGGGAACAAACTATTTTTAATTTTCCAATAATTCAATAATTTCACTTAGATTTATATAAGAACCATTAACATATAAAAAAGGTGATCCTTCCTCATAAGCAATCCCTTCAATATGTCCAACAGAATATGTTTCACAAGAAATAGCTTTTCCAGCGGAATCTAAACCTTCAACAGAAAAAGTATAATCCCCTTCACCCACTGGATTTCCGTCAGAATCTTTACCGTCCCATTGAATAACATGATCGCCATAACCAACTTGATTACCTTCAATTTCTCGAACCAAAATTCCTTCTTCATTATAAATACTGACAGTAGCTTTACCAGTACCACCAATATAATAATGAATATCTGATTCTCCATCTTCTAATTTTATTGCATTTCCATAAGCCTTAACACCTTTACCAATCATACTTGTCATAAAAGAATTATTCATTGATTGCGATAACAATAATTGGTCTTGCATTGTAGAATCAATATTTTCAAGTGCTTCAAGTTGACTAAATTGAGCTAATTGTGCAGACATTTGGCTATTATCCATTGGTGCTGTAGGATCCTGATATCTCAATTGAGTTGTCAATAATGAAAGAAAATCCTGTTTTGCAAGAGCACCTTTTGAAAGTGTTGTATTATTTTGCTGTGTTGTTGCTATATTTTCTGGAATTCCAACTATATCCATCATTCCTCCTAAGCGACATATTCCACTGTATTATAATCATATTTTGGGGTTGAATGCTTTTCCGAGTTTGAATTTTCAGATAATTCTTTCTCATTTTTTAAGACATTATTGCCGCGAGATTTATTATTTCTCTTATTAGATTCTGCAAATTTATTACTATTTTCATTGTCTGAAGTAAATTCTAAATCGACATTTTGAAAGCCCATTTTGTGAAGATTCTCCTTTAAAGAACTCAAATTTTCCTGTATTTCCCGTAAAGTTTCAATGTTTTCTACGTTAATAATTACTTTAATTCCATCAGTGTCTGATTCTACTGAAGTTTTAATTTTTCCATAAAACTCTGTTTGCAATTCAAAATCAGCCCATTTACTATTTTTTGAATTTCCAGTTTCAAATTTCTGTAAATGCTCTTGAAGTTTTAAAAGATAATTAGAACCAAACTGACTTCCTCTTAAATCACTACTATTCATTATTGATGAATTAGTTGTTAAATCTTGATTATTCAAAAAGAAATTAAAATCTCGTTCATATCTATTATTCATCTCATCATTCCTAAGACTTTCTTTTAATGATAAATTGTCATTATTACCTTTCCCAAAACCACCATTTTGCTTTTGATTCTCATCTGAAAATTGTTCTTTTTTATTTTTACCTGAAATTTTGTTTCGGCTAATTACTTTACTATCTTGTAAAGAATTTTGATTATTACTTTCAACATTTCTTCCTTTTAGAATCCTATTTTCCGGTAAATATGATTTCAACCACGAAATTAACTCAACATCATTTTCATTACTATCTAAAACAAGATTCTTTTCCTCACTAATAATAACTTGATTCTCTTTTTGAGGAATATCAATAACTTTCAAATCTTCTGAATTATATTTGTTGTTTATCTCATCACCTTCTGTAAATTTCTCAAATTTTGGATTTACATTTTCCGCTGTAACTTTTGAACCTAAATTTCCTTTTAAATTTGCAAATTCTGTTTTTGAGAAATTATTATTTGTAAAATTTTCATCTATAGAAGTCTTATTTAAGAAATTGTCATTTGTTAGATTTTCTTTTGTAGAATTATCATTTACTGAATTTTCATTCCAAACATTCTTACTGGAAAACTTATCTTGTTGTGTATGACTTTCTTTAGACACATTTTCTTTAATCAGAGCTTCTTTAACAAATTTTGGATTTACATTTTCTGATGTAACTTTTGATCCCAAATTTCCTTTCAAATCTACAAATTCTGATTTTGGAAAATGGTCGTTTGTTAGATTTTCTTTTGTAGAATTATCACGATTTAGATTTTCATTTTTAC
>JAOZMQ010000100.1 GCA_029934195.1 Candidatus Cloacimonadota bacterium
GAAGGAATGGGAATTGCAGATTTAGATGGAGATGATTTTTTGGATATATATTATGCAAATTATCAAAGTGCAAATTATGTGAATAATGAGGATGAAGTTTGGAAAAATAATGGAGATGGAACATTTCAGCAAGTTGCAAAAAGTTTTGGTCTTTTACCAAAAGATAATATTCCCCGAGCCGGAAGAGGTGTAAATGCTTGTGATTTTGATTTAGATGGTGATATTGATGTTTTTGTTTCCAATTATCGACTCCAAGAAAATTTCTTTTTTATAAATGATGGAAAAGGACATTTTTCCAATCAAGCTCATGAATATGGTATCGCCGGTGAAGAAACTGACGGTTGGTGGGGACATACAATCGGAAGCGAGTGGGGCGATTATGATTGTGATGGTGATTTTGATTTAATTACTGCCAATTTAGCTCATCCTCGTTACATAGATTTTTCCAATAAAACCAGATTATATAAAAACGAAAATGGAACTTTTGTAGATAAACGAGAATTTTCCGGAATCAAATTTAACGAAACTCAATCAGAACCTTGTTGGGCGGATTTTGATAATGATGGTTATTTAGATCTTTTAATTACCTGTGTTTATGAAAATCATCCGAGTGTTTTGTATCACAATAACCAAGATGGAACTTTTACAGATATTTCCTATTTGTCCGGGGTTCGTCATCTTAACGGATGGGGAGTTGCCTGTGCTGATTTTGATAATAACGGAAGTATTGATATTTTATTAGCTGGTGGAGAAATTCAACTTTTAAGCAATGTTACAAAAAATGATAATAATTGGATAACGTTTAATATTAAGGGCAAATCTCATATTGATGCTATTGGTACGAAAATTCTTTTTATTGGGAAAAACAAAAAAATTATTCGGGAAATTCAAGGTGGAAAAGGAACTTCAAATCAACAATCATTACAACAGCATTTTGGATTTGGAACTACCGAACCTCCTTACAAATTCAAAATCAATTATGAATCAAATAAGTGGAAAAAGCTAAAAATCAAACAAAAAAATAAAGTTATATCTTTGCAATAAAAAATACAAATATCAGAATACCAAACCGCAAAGTTTTATTTTTTACCTTTACGTTCTTCCCTTTGAGACTTTGGCGATTTTTTTTAAGTGGACAATTGTTCATTTTTCATTATAAATTATTCATTTCTTCCAAGTCCCCCAAACCCTACAAAAACCAGGTTTTTGAACTATAACGAGGAATTCTGGTCTTTTTCATTCTTTATTTTTTTCTGAGTGCGAACCCATAATATTCCAAGAATTATAGCCGATAGTATTAATACTATTGGCAAAGATTTATTATCTGACCAGAACCAATGAATACCACTACTATTAAATGAAAATGAAATTGATAAAAATAAACACATTAAAGTTGAGCTCATAAATAAGTTTCTTTTTTTGATTAATGATTTCATTGTGAAACCTCCTTTTTCTTTTAAACTACATTAAAATAGTTTTAAAACTAATTTTGTCAACCAATATAATTTTTGATATGGCTATCGATTATCTGAACGGAAAGGAATTTTTTTAACCATGAAGAACAGAAGTTCATGAAGAAAGATTAATTGGGAAGTTATTTATTTTTCAACTTCATAGAAGCGACATCTTTGTAGCACAATGCGTTAGCGTTGGGTAAAGAAAAAAGAAAATTTAGAAAAAATTAGTTTTCGTTCAGATGCTATCTACTCTTCATGTGTTCTGAAGTTTGATTGAATTTGTAGTATAAAAGTTACAAGAAAGAGAATATTTTTCCAACATAAAAAGAAGTATTCAAAACAAGAGATGGAAAATATTTCCTATAAATTATATATTGATCAAACAGATTAACTTCTTATAACAACTAAGTTTATAACAATTTTTTTTCTTTCGCAGTAATGAAAATTATACTAACATAGAATCTATCTTGTAGATTTGGCTATTTTTTTCATACATCAAGAACAGATTATCCTTTCTTTGTTTGGCAATTCATCGTAACTACTGATTTTGCAATATGATAGGGAAAGTATTTTTCATTGGCACAGCCTTTGCTTTTTAATGGCACGAAATTACTTAGAGTTTTTGTTTATTACGAAAGATATATGGGAGGCTTGAAAGCTTCCCTCCTTTTTGAGATTATTAAAAAGTAAAATAAATTTTGTTTATTACGAAAGATATTACTTCGACGGAAGTTTATTGAAAAGAGAGAAACCCATCTGGTTCGGTAGGTTTAGTTTGGGGGGAAGAAATTCCCCCTACTTTTTAAACATTTAGGAGAATTGAAATGAAACGTATTTTTTTAGTTGTACTTCTTATTAGCTTGGCAGTTTTAAATGCACAAGTTCGCTTGAAAGATATTTCAAGTTTTAGTGGTTTGGAATCAAAACAACTTATAGGATATGGTTTAGTTGTAGGATTAGATGGAACCGGTGATGGAAGTAGCTCACAAATGACAGTTCAATCAATTAAAAATATGATGGAAAGATTCGGTCTAACAATTCCAATGAATAAAATAAAACCCAATAATGTTGCTGCCGTAATGGTTACTGGCGTTTTGCCTGCTTTTGCTAAAATTGGAACTCATTTTGATGTAACAATTTCTTCTGTTGGTGATGCCAAAAGTCTTCAAGGAGGAACATTATTAATTACTCCTTTATCAACTGTAGAAGGAAATCAATATGCTATGAGTCAAGGTGCTGTTTCCATTGGTGGATTCAATACCGGAACCGATAAAAGTAAGATTAGGAAAAATTATTCTCTTGTTGGTAGAATCCCAGACGGTGGAATTGTAGAAAAAGAAGTTGTAAGTCAATTAATGTACAATAGTGAATTAACACTAAACTTACAACATCCTGATTTTACAACTGCTACGAGAGTAGCCAAAGTTATCAATCAATATTTTTCTTTGGATTTAGCATTAGCAGAAGATGGAGCTTCAATACAAATAATTGTTCCTGATTCTGTTGTAGTAGAAAGAAATTTAATTGGATTCATTTCTGATATAGAACATCTTGAAGTAATTCCAGAAAGAAAAGCACGAGTTGTAATCAATGAAAGAACCGGAACTATTGTAGCAGGTGGAAATGTTAGTCTTGCTCAAGTTGCAGTTGCTCATGGAAATCTAATTATTGAGGTGAGATATCAAAGTGAAGCCATAAATGCAGGTGGTATTTCAAGTTCTTATGAAGCTACAGACATAATGACTGAGGCAGAAAAAGCTCGTCTATTGGTACTTGAAGCGACAACAGTCAAAGAATTGGCGAGAGCATTAAATAGTATCAAAGTAACTCCGCGTGACCTTATATCAATTTTTCAATCCCTTAAAGCAGCTGGTGCTTTACAAGCAGAATTGATTATCTTGTAGGAGGAATAATGATACCAATATCAAATCCACCAATTAATTTACATAATGAAAATTTGATAGATAAAATTGCGTTAAAACTAAATTCAAAATCAAATGATAATGCTGAAGCAAAAAAAGCAAGTCAACAATTTGAATCAATCTTTGTAAAGCAGATGTTAGATAAAATGGGGGAATCTTTGGATAAAGGAGGTTTGTTTGGAGATCAGCCCGGAAGTGGATTTTATCAAGATGTTCTATTTAATGAGATTGCAAGAATGATTGCAGAAAGAGAAGAACTGGGATTATCTAAACAACTTATGAAACAAATTGAAGGTAATAAAGAAGAGATTGCTGGTATCAGAAATATCAATGACTATGATATTATTGCAAAGAAAATTAATCCGGTCAATATTATAAAAGATTTAGGTAGAACTCTCAAAGCTCGTTTAGAAGATTTAGAACCAATAATAAATAAAGCATCTGAAATTTTTGGTGTAGATAGCAAAATGATTAAAGCTGTAATTGCACAAGAAAGTTATGGCAATCCTCGGGCGGTTTCTCCTGTCGGAGCAAAAGGATTGATGCAATTGATGGATAGTACTGCAAAAGGTCTTGGAGTAAAAGATTCATTTGATCCGGAAGAGAATATTATGGGTGGAACAAAATATTTGAAGCTGATGTTAGATAAATTTGAGGATAGAGATCTTGCACTTGCAGCTTACAATGCAGGTCCGGGTAATGTCGAAAAATATGGTGGAGTTCCTCCATTTAAAGAAACAAAAAATTATATATTGAAGATAAAAAAATATTTAAACAATTTAGAGTAAGGAGATTAGCATGGAAGCTTTAAGAAACGAATTTTTTGAGACCTGGGAGAAAGAAATTGCTGCTTACCAGGAAACAGCTTTAATTCTTTCTGAACAGAAGTATGCTCTAATGAAATGGAATCTAAAAGATTTCCAAGACATCAGTCAAGAAGCTGCTTTGTTGATTAGTAAGGCTCATAAAGCTACTAACGATAGAACAGATTTAATGGAAACTTTATTGATTATGAAAGGAAAAAAGCTTATTGAAAATAATCTCAAAACGATTCATAATTGTTTTAAAGATGAATTTTCAGATAAAGCAAAAGTCTTTTTTAAAGTTTTTGCAAATACTTTGAAAACAATTGATAAACTTTCATCTGAAAATAAAGAACTTATTAGAACCGGTTTAGAATTAGTTGGTGACAATCTTGAAATGATTGCTGATATCATCGACAGAGACAGAGTTTATAGCCGAGTTGGAATGATAAGTCAGAAAAGAAGTTCAATTATTTTGAATAAAAGGATTTAACAATGTACACCATGTTGGAAATTGGTCGTAAAGCACTTACTATTGCAGAAAGGCAGATTCAGACTTCAAGTCATAATATCGCCAATCAAAATACTCCCGGATATAGTCGCCAAAGAGTTATTCAGGAATCTGCTTATCCTATTTCTGACGCTCTTGGTTCTTATGGACAAGGAGTAGAGATGAACAGATTGGAACGAGTTAGAGATGTTTATCTTGATAATGAGTACAGAAGAGTCAATTCAAATTTTAATTCTTGGAATAAAATGTCTCAAAAAATGAATCAACTTCAAACTAAATTTAATGAACCTTCTGATTTTGGCTTAAATTCAATGATGAACCAATTTTGGGATAGTTGGGAAGCTGTTGCCAATAATCCGGCAAATATTCAAAATAGATCAGACCTCTTGAGCAAAACTTCTTCAATGATAGATTCTTTTCGTAATATTAATGACAGTCTTGAAGTTTCTCGTCAAGAAATCAACAATGAAATGATCGGTGTTGCTGATAATATTAATGACATTTCTGAACAATTATCTAAAATTAATCTTCGTATTATCAATGCCGAAGCATCTGGCAAACCGGCAAATGATTTACGAGACCAATTCGATTTATTAATTGATGAGTTATCAGTTTACGGTGATGTAACAGTTACTCAAAGAGGTGGCGATGGAACTTCTGTAGTATATTTTGGTTCTGATGAAATTGTAAAACACGATCATTTTCAAGAAATATCAATTAAAGAAAGTAATGAATCCGGTCATAAAATTCTAAATATCGTTTGGGAACATAATAGTGAAGAAGTCTCCGCATTATACAACGGCGAAATTGCCGGATTGAAAAAAATGAGAGATGTATATATTGAGGATTATCAAACTAAATTGGATACTCTTGCAGTTGAGATGAGTACGCAAGTTAATGCTATCCATACAAAAGGGTATGATTTAAGTGCAACGCCTACAAGCGGAAGATATTTCTTTGCAAATGATGTTACTGGAGCAGGAGATATTGAAATTGACGGTTCAATATTGAATAATCCTCAATGTATTGCTGCTTCTTATGGAGGAGAAGAAGGTGACAATAGGATAGCTCTTGAAATTGCAGAATTGCGTCATACATCTGCCGTAGAAGGTACAAAATCTTTCAATGATTATTATGGTTCTCTAATTTATAATGTCGGGCAAGATACTTCTAATGCCATAACCAATACAGAAATCGAAAGTTCAAAATTAAAACAGATTGATTCATTTAGAGAGAGCATCAAAGGAGTTTCTACAAATGAAGAAGCAGCAAACTTAATTAAATATCAACAATCATTTCAAGCCGCAGCTAAAATAATTTCAACTGCTGACAATTTAATGCAGGCAATTATCGGATTAGTCTAAAACCAGGGATGGTTAATCAGACAGGTAAATACAAAACCAAGGAAGGTAAAAATGTTAATTTTAACGAGAAAAATCGGCGAATCATTTTTAATCGGTGATGATATAGAAATCGTCTTAACTGAATTGAATAAAGGATCAGCAAGAATTGGGATTAAAGCTCCTCGTTCATTTCCGATTTATAGAAAAGAAATCTATGAAAAAATTCTAAAAGAAAATAAAAAAGCTTCTAATGCAATGCTTGATAATAAATCATTCAATAGTTTGAATGACTTATTAAGTAAACAACTTGGAGGATAAAGTGAGAGTTACAAATTCGATGGCTTATAATTCACTTCTTGATGAATTAAGTAAAAATATGGAAAACTATAGAACTGTTAATGCTTCAATCAGCACTGGAAAGAAATTGTTAAATCCATCAGATGATCCAACTGGAATGGCTTTGAGTAATTCATTTAATGCTCAGGAAGCTGCATATTCAAAATATCTGGAAAATATTTCTCAAGCTGAGGAATTTCTGACAGCCACTGATAGTTCTTTACAAGAGATCAGTAATGTTATTGCAAAAGCAAGAGAAATTGCGGAGCTTGGTGCAACAGGTACTTCGGATAATATGAGTAGAGAAATCAGTGCAAATCAAGTCCAAGATTTGATTGATCAATCTATTGAATTGGCAAATACTAAAGTGAGAGGAAGATATATTTTTTCAGGATTTAAGACAAGTGAGCCAGCGTATTTGAGCACAGGGAAAATTCTTACTCCGGAAGAAAACTCATCTAATACTTACGATCAAAATGTGACAAGTTCTGGAGTTTTTACCGGATCAAGTGAAAAATCATATCTAATTAAAATTTCAACCGCAGGAGCTGTTGGTGTTGCAAAATATCAGGTTTCAGAAGATGATGGAGCAACTTGGGGAACAGCCCAAACTTTAAATTCTTCAATTGATGTATTTGACAATGCTAATGGTACCGATTTAGGAGTGAATTTGAATTTTGCAAATGGAAATTTTGCTGTTGATGATACCTTTAAAGTTGATGTTGTTAGAGGATTTTATAATGGCGATAATGGTTCAATAGAATATAATATCAATCAAAATAGCAGAGTAAAAACCAATATCACAGGTCAGGAAGTCTTTGAAGATAATGATTACTTTGAGACTTTATACAAATTAAAAAACGGTCTCTCAAATAATAATATCACAGATATTTCCGCAGCCCTTGAAGATTTAAATTCAATAAAAACCAATATAGAACCGACACTTGTGAAAGCCGGTTCAAATCTCAATAAACTGGAAATTACTAAAAATAACTTATTTTCTTTGAAAGAGAATATCATGGCGAGTATTAATAATATAGAAGATGTCGATATGTTTACTGCACTCTCGGATTTTGCAAAACAAGAAAATACACTACAAGCGACTGTTGGCGCGATGGGAAAAGTTTTACCGGCAAGTTTGATAAATTACATTTAAAATAAAATTTCAATAGGAGTCTAAGATGAAAATTAAAACAAAGCGATTTGGCGAGATTGATCTTGATGAACAATCTGTAGTTACTTTTAAGAATGGAATACTCGGATTTCCAAAAGTTAAAAAGTATGTCCTTATTGATCCGAATAAAAAATCACCTTTAAAATGGTTACAATCTGTCGAAAAATCTGATTTAGCATTTGTTATTACAAATCCTTTGATTTTTAAACAAGATTATGAAATCAAAGTCCTTAGGACTGATATGGAAGATTTGGAAGTTACTGACTTCAAAAATGTTTTCCAATTTGTAATCGTTACAGTTCCTCATGATCCAAGTAAAATGACTGCAAATATGAAAGGACCAATTTTGATTAATACTGAAAATAATCAAGCAAAACAATTGATTCTTGATGATCCTGAATTAGAAATAAAATTCAGATTAATTTCTAATCAGAAAATTGCAAAAGCTGTTTAGAATTATGTATTTAAATTTCAAGGAAAGTAATCTTAACATTTTGGAAAGGAAAAAGATGTTTTCATTTCAATTGAATATTACTTTCCTCACTACTCCAGAATTATTGTTTGAAATCTAACATTACTTGACAAACTTTTGGTTAGCATTATCGGTGTAATTTGATGCAAATTTCCGATATTTTCTGATGCAATAATTTAAGGAGTAAAATATGCAATTTACAGATTTAGAGATAATAAAACAAGCTCTAATTAATAAAGAGAAAGGGATTCCATTTGTAATGGCAACAATTGTGGAATCAATTGGGAGTTCACCTGGAAGAAGTGGTTTTAGAATGTTAATATTTCAAAATGGAAAATCACAAGGAACAATTGGTGGGGGAGGTTTAGAAAAAGTAGTAATTGATGAAAGTTTAGAAATTCATAAAAATCATGAGAATAAATTGCTGTCGTATGAACTAAAAGAAGATGCAAATTCTTTAGAAATGCAATGTGGAGGATCTGCAAAAGTCTTTTTAGAATATTTTCCTATAATACGAACAGCATATTTGTTTGGAGCCGGACATATTTGTCACAGTATTTTACCAATTTTACAATCATTGAAATTCAGAATAGTAGTAATCGATAATCGAGAAAATTTTGTAAAAGATATTGCAGAAAAAGGAATTGATGAAGCAATTTTTTCTGATTATATCAAGTATTCTCTCAATTTTACTCCAAATTCAGAAGACACAATTATTGTTTTTACTCACGGGCATAAACACGATTTAGAAATTATTGATACTATTTGTTCAAGAGATATTCAAGTAAAATACTTTGGAATGATTGGCTCTAAAATTAAATCAAAAAATAATTTAGATGTTGTAAGAGAAAAAAAATATAAAGGAAATTTAGTAGAAAAGATTTTTGCTCCTATCGGATTAAATATTGCAAAAACAACAAAAGAAGAAATTGTTGTCGCCATTTGTGCTGAGATTCTTGCAGTTTATAATAATATTGAAAATATTACTTTTATGAGTAAACGCTAAATTAAGAAGACCTAATCTCAAAGTAATATCTTTTTTTGATAGTTCAACTAATAGCTTACGGATACAGAAATCTATAATTTTCTATGCGAGAAATCTCCACACTTCTCCACAAGCTTTTCACAATAGATTATTTCTTATGTGTAAGTTTGTGAAAGAGAGTGGTTATCTTTAGAATTTTATTGGATGTGA
>JAOZMQ010000101.1 GCA_029934195.1 Candidatus Cloacimonadota bacterium
AATTCGTCAATGTATTTTTAAAACGTTGAGGTCCCAGTAAATTCAAAAAATCTATACATCCAATGTTTTAAAAAATTTTCTTCACCATATAATTCATATTTTGCAGTATAAACATTTCCATTTTGGTTTTCCCATAACATCTCAAAGTAATTTTTTACTTCCACAATTTCTGAATAATCGAATTTAGCTTTTAAATATACATTTGATTCCAAATTATAATTACCGATATTTCTTCTTGTAAGATTCGCAGAACCGAGAATTATTTTCGATACATTATTGGAATAATTTACAAGAACAAATTTTGTATGAAATTGCTCGCCATGAGTTAAATACCAACGAATTTTAATTTCCCCATTAGATTTTCTAATTAATTCTTCTGCAACAGGTCTATTTGGAATTCCATTTTTTTGTCTTCCAAAAGCATCTTTACTCGGATCTAAAATTAGTCGAATATCAGTACCACGTTTTGATGCATCAATCAAAGATTTAATTATTTTTCTATCAGCAAGATAAAACATTCCCATTGAAAGACTGTCACCTTTTTGAGTGCAATCAATCATTTCCAATAATTCGTCACGAATAGATTCTTCTGTTAGCAAAGCAATTTCACCAATATTCTCTTTATCTTCCGGGTACATTGAAACATTCTTTTCAATATTTAATTTGTGTAATTCTCTTTTTGAAAATTTTGCAATTGCTGATTCTGAATAATAAACTTCTTTCCAAAAATCTCCTTTAATAACAACAGCAACATTTGAATGAGCAGAACTACCATCATGCGGGTTTGCAGAAGTAATTATCGAAATCATTTCTCCATTATGATCTGCAACAATTACTTTGCGATGATTTGCTTTGAAATTCAATAATTCAAAATATGAACGGAAAGTTACTTTTTTATCTTTTTGGGAAAATGGATGAGGTAAAATTCCACAACATTCAGAATTCCCAAACCATTGAAAAAAAACTCTCCAAAGAGGTGAATATAGAAGATTACTATCTTTCATTTTAGTTAAATCTGTGATAATTACATTTATTCCGGCTTCTTTCATTTTCTCAATTTGTTCAGACTCAGAACCTCCATAAACAATATTTACAGGATCAGTAATAAAATCGATTTTAATACTATCATTTTCTCTTTTCTTTGAAATAAGTCTTTCGGTTAGTTCACTCGATAATTTTCGGTAAACACTTTCTCCACTACCAGTGTAAGGATTGAATAGAAATAAATCCAATAAAATATATTCGTGAGCATCAGAAATCAATGAAAATATTGAATCGAATATTTCTTGCTCTGAGACAATTTTTCCGTCTGAATTTTTATAAGTTAAATCAAACATAAATTCTAAATCATCCTCTGCAACTGAATATACCGGACTTTTGTAATTTGTGCCAATTGGCATGGATTTGAACATGCAACCGGAAAAAAATAATCCGATTAGAACTATTAATCTGATAGAAATTTTATTTTGATTCATTTTTACTTCCTTTTTAGAAACATTTTATTAGTAGTACTTGAACAAAAAGAAAAAAGCCGCTGATTGCACGGATTAGCACCGGATTTAAAAGAATAAATTCTTATTGAAATCTTATTAATAATGGATAAAATGAGAAAAAATTTAAAATCATCCTAATATCTGTAATTTCTCGCTATTTTTCGTCTATTATTTATTCTCTTAAATCCGCATAACTCTGCGTAAATCCGTGGCTTATCCTTTTTCGTTCAGGTACTAAGTAGCTACTTTCAACTATTTATATTGTCTTTGCTTAAATATTTCTGCTCCAAAAACAGCTGTAGAATTAGTAGCTGTTAATGAAGCTCTAAATTCTCTTGCATAAGGAATTTCAATCAATAAATCAGCTTTTTCTAAAAATGAACGAGTAATACCTCTCCGTTCTCCACCAATAAATAAAAATACTTTTCCGGTAAGATTGGTTTCAAAAAGTGAGGTTGCATTTTTTTTTGCAGTACAGGCAATTTTGAAATCTTTTTTACGAAAGAAATCTGCTGCAAATTCTGCTGATGAGACCTGTGCAATTGGCATTAATTCGCTTGTTCCGGCTGATGATTTTACAATAACTCCTTCCGCAAAAGACCAATCTCTTTCACGAGTTATAATAGCATCAATTCCAAAAGCATAAAGAGCACGAACAGCATATCCAAAATTAAACGGATCTTCAATTCCATCTAACATTACTACAACCGGTTCAGTAATTGATTTCGTAATATCACAAATTCTATTAAGATCTGAATATTTTCGCTGATTTGCAATGGCAATTATTCCACCATGAGACTTTCCATTTGCAAGAGCATCAATTTCTTGTGGAGAAACAAATTTCACTTTGATTTTTTCTTTTTTACAAAGATTCAGCAAATAAACAATTTTACGATCTCGATTATTTTTTTCCCCGCTGATAAGAACGCTTTTAATTTTTCTTACTTTCCCTTTGATTATCGCAGAAACAGCAATATTTCCTTCAAAAATAATATCTTTCTCTGACATTAATTATTCCTTTTTTATTCTACATTTCAACCACATAAAAAGACGGGAGTTCCTCACGAAGTAGAGACTTCCGCCTTTTTGCCTCAATTCAGCATTCTTCATATTAAAAAACTTTGATTTTCTTTCCCATTTGTTTATAAACAAGTAAAAAACAACACTACAAAATTTTGCACATAAAAAGACAAGGATTATATTCATCCCACAAAGTCTTAAATTCTTCTAAAAATATAAATCCTTGTGCTTTATAGAATTCTCTGGTTTTTGCATAATTTTTATCTGATGAACTTTCACTTAAAGTTTTAACTGTTAAAAATTTCACATTCTTATCTTTTAAAAAATTCTCTGTATATTGTTGTAATTTACTTCCTATTCCAAGATGGTGATATTTTGGAAAAACTCCGCAAACATAAATTTCCCATGTTAAAGGAAAATGCTTCATAATAGAATAAAATCCAATCGGTTTATTAGATATTTCAGCAACAAAAAAATGATGTTTTTTAACACCTTCAACATAAGCTTTAGTAGATTCGTCAATTCCAAACCACTCTGGCAAAGATTTCAAAACATTTGAGCAAATAGCACTTTTCTTCTCGTTATCAGAAATTTCTTTTATAACTATATCTAATAATTGTTTGTTTGTTTTTTCCATTTACTTTCCTTTTATAATTCACATTTTTTTCAACCATTCCAAAGGTCAAAAGTGATATTGTACCCCTCAATCCCCTAAATAGGGGAACAAAAGAGGTATTCTTGTACCCCTCAATCCCCTAAATAGGGGAACAAAAGGATACTCGTTTGCAATATGCGAAAGCTCTTTTGAATGTTAAAGTCAAACAATCGGAAGAGCTAACGATATTCATATATTTTGTAAAAAATTAATCAGTAGCAATTAATGAAATTTCAATTAATCCGTCTTTTGGCAAACGAGCAACTTCGATAGCTTCTCTTGCAGGAAAAGGTTCTGAAAAATATTTTGCATAAATAGAATTTAATTTAGCAAAATCATCCATATCTTTCATAAAAACAGAGACTTTCATTGCGTTAGCAAAAGACATATTATTTGCAAGAAGGATATGATATAAATTCAGAAAAACGAGTCTTGCTTGTTCTTCAAAAGTTGTTGCAAATTTTCCTGTTTTGGGATCAATTCCAAGTTGTCCTGAAATAAAGAGAAATCCATTTTTGTAAGTTGCTTGTGAATATGGACCGATTGCCTGTGGTGCTTGATCTGTGTGAATTGATTTCATTTTTAAATTCTCCTTTAGTTTTTTTTATAATTCTATTTCTGAAATAACTTCAATACTATTCTCCAAAAATAGTTTTGTTGTTATTCCGTTTCCATCAATTAATTTTGAAATGAAGTTGCCATCATAAATTTTCCCTTTTCCGCAAGATGGCGATTTTGCTTTAAATATTGCTTTTTTACATCCAACCAATTGAGCAATTTTCAAAGCCTCTAACGCTCCTTTTTCAAAATTTTTTGTAACATCTTTCCCATCGTTTCTAATGACGCAATCATTTTTAATTTCAGCAGGAAGACGCGGTGTTGTTAGACCTCCGAGTTGTTCGGAACAAACCGGAATTGCTTTTCCAGATTTCAGCAATTCTACTACTTTTTTACATATCCTGCTTTGTCCGTCATAGGCACAATTAATACCGGCGAGACATGCACTTACAATAATCATTATCTGTATCCAAACTCATGTAATGCTCCGCTTTTTTTCCGCCAACCGGGTTTAATTTTGATCCACAAATCCAGCTTCACTCTTTTTTGAATCATACGATGAATTTCTTTCTCAGAATTAATTCTAATTTTCTTGATCATTTGTCCACCAGCTCCAAGAATAATTGGTTTTTGAGATTTCCTTTCAATCCAGATATTTGCTCTGATTTCGGCTTTATTATCGTAGTCAGTATATTTTTCTACAACAACGGCTGTTGAGTATGGAATTTCATCAGCATAATTTAGAAAAATTTGTTCTCTAATAATTTCTTGAGCAAAAAACCTCATCGGAAGATCTGAAAGTTCTTCCGGATCATACATCGGAGGGCTTAGAGGAAGATATTTTTCTATAGCAAAAAGCAGATTGTCCAAATTTTTATTTTTAAGAGCTGATATCGGAAGAACTCCGTCAAAATTAGTCCCTTCTAATTTTTGGATTTTATCGGTGACAACTATTTTATCTACAGTATCGATTTTATTTAGAACAGCGAGCTTTGGTAATCGTATTTTTTTTAACATTTCGCAAACTTCTAAATCATAATCAGTTGGATAGGTTCTAACATCTGTAATATAGACAATTAAGTCTGCACTTGATAAAGATTCTTTGATATAATTCAACATTTTTTGATGAAGTTCGTAACGAGGTTTCAGATAACCGGGGGTATCGAGAAAAACTATTTGTCGAGAATCATCGGAAAGAAATCCTTTAATACTTTGTCTTGTAGTTTGTGGTTTTGGAGATATTATGGAAATTTTTTCTCCAAGCAAGGCATTCATTAATGTAGATTTTCCTACATTTGGTTTTCCAATAATGGCGACAAATCCACATCTGTAATTTGCATATTTTTCAACATCAATCATTTGTTCCTCTTTTGTTTTTCTTTTAAAATTTGTTGTTGAATAAGTATTAATTCTTATTCAAAGATTAATTATGGGTTTGAAATTTGAATCGATTTGATGAATTTCTTTTTTTGGTTCTGCGTGAACTTTCTATGATATTGAAAACTAATATTTCAGCAATAATTGCGTCTTTTACATTGATTGATTTTAATTCAGTATCAGCTTTTAATAATAGTGCAAACACATTTCTAAGAGAAGTTACTGGATAATTATTTGCGAATAAAAGGTAATCCGATCTAAATTTCCAAAAAACTTCACTTAATTTTTTTTCTACAATTTCACTATCGCTGATATTCAATTTTCTCAAAGCATTTACTTTCCATATTATTAGAAAAAAACGAAGCAACATTGAAACAATATAAATAACATTTTCATCATTATCTAACATATTTTCTAAAATTAGTATGGATTTTTTTAAATCAGCTTTTCCAAGATTATTTTGAAGCTCAAAGATATTATGTCCTTTTAAATTTCCAACACTTTGTTTGACATGCTCGTAAGTAATGTTCTTACTTTTTCCTGCAAAAAGTTGTAATTTATTCCATTCATTTGTTGCTGAAAGATAATCATTTTCAACACTATTCGCAAATAATTCCATAGTTTGATAATCTATAGAAATTTTATCTTGTTTTGCTTTTCCACGAAGCCAATTAACAATATCTCTTGCTCCGTAAGGTGATTTGCATTCAATAGAAAATGAAGTTTCTTTAATTATTTTCCCTGAACCAGTACGCCCATCTACTTTATCACCAACAAGAAAAAGTATTGAAGAATCAAAAGGATCCTTTAAGTAATCGGCAATAATATTCATATCATTTGCTTTCAATTTATGGAATTCTTTAACAATAACACATTTAATATCGGCAATAAACGGACTCATTTCCAATTGCTCAACAATTTCAGCTCCTGTAGTTTCATCTCCAAAAAAAAGCGAACTGTCGAAATCTTTACTGCTATCATTTTCATATTTTTGCCTAAGAATTTTTAGAACCTCATCTTTCAAATAAGTTTCTTCGCCAAAGATTAGAAACGATGGATAATACTTTGTTAAAAGATCTTTTGCTTTGTTTAGAAATACAATCGCTTGAAATTCAATTTTTTTTTTCTTCATCAAATTTTTCCAATAAATAACAAAATGATGCTAATAAGTGAAACTGACCAACAATAATATGCGAAGTATTTTAATTTCTGTTTTTGGACTAATCGAAGCAAAAGTTTTATAACAAGGTATCCTGAAATAAAAGCAGCAAAAGCTCCTGCAAGGTATGAAATTAACAGAGAGGAATCAAGAGCAAGAATTTCTTTATATTTAAGAACCAATGCTCCGAAAATTGCAGGAATTGAAAGTAGAAAAGAAAATTTAGCGACCTGTTCCCTTTTTAATCCGCAAAAAATACTCATGGCAATCGTAGAACCGGAACGTGAAATTCCGGGTAATAATGCAAAAGATTGTCCTAAACCAATGAGAATAGCACGTGTGAACCCCATTTTATCAGTAGAAATATTTTTTGTATTGATTTTATCTGATGTAAAAAGAATAATCGCTGTTACTGAAAGTAATATTGCTGCAAAAATAGGTTTTGAAAATAATTCCTCCAAATAATCTTTAAATAGAATTCCAATTACTCCGGTAATAAAAGTTGCTACCAATAAATATAAAACTATTTTCCTATTTTCACTATGTTTGATTTCTTTATTATTGAATTTAAATGTCGATTCAGCAAGTGAGAAAATGTCTTTACGAAAATAAATCAATACTGCCATCAATGATCCGAAATGTAAAATTATTTCAAAGCTCAGATCTTGATGAAAATTGAGAAATTCTTCTGCAAGAACAAGATGACCTGAACTACTTACTGGAAGAAATTCTGTTAATCCTTGAATAATTCCTAATATTATTGAATATAATAAATTCATTATAAAATCTCCGGAAGTTTATTTTTGAACATATCAGATACAGAAACAAGCTCAAAGCCCATTTTCTCTGCAGCTGAAATAAATTTTAAAAGGTTATCAATTCGAGCTCTGTTTGAACAATGAGTAATAACAACAACTTGTTTCTGTTTACTTTGTAGTTTTTTAAGACGTGCAAGTCGCTTTTGCAAAGTTTTATCAGTAACATCAGGATCATCAAGAAAAATATGACGACGAATAGTAGGCAGTGACATTTGTTGAGCCATTGAAAATCCTATAGAAGAAGCAGTTGTCCAACTATCGAGAAAAAAGAGATTGTGCTCCTTCAAAGTTTCCAAAACTGATTTCATTACAGTTTTATCAGCAGTTGCCAAACTACCCATATGATTGTTAGCTCCAATACAAAGAGGCAATTGCTGAATATAACCATTCAATCGTTTACGTATTTCTTTATCAGATAAATCAACATAAATTGCATTCTTACCGGGATTATTTCTTGGGTAAGAAATTGGTTCCATAGGCATGTGAATTATTGTATCTCTTCCATTTGCAACACCTTTGTTCATTGTTTCAACAGAATAAGGTAAATCCGGCATAATTGCAAAAGTTACTGATAATGGAACATCGTCAAACCATTGTGAGAGTAATTTTCCATGAATTAAACCAAAATCATCAACAACAATAGCAAGTTCAGGTTTATCTTTTTTATAAACACCTGGTTTTGCATAATAGATTTTTATGATATAATTTTCTTTCTCAATAGGTTCAAATACTTTAAGTATTTGATAGTTGTTATTTGAGCTTGATTCACCTGATAATATTGTTGCATTCATAGCTTCTAATTTTCCAGTAAGTATCATATTTGCAAAATACAGATCAACATTTTCTCTATTTATTGGCAAATAAAAATAAATTCCATCTTTACGAATTTTTGTGCTAATAAGATCGGTATTCACTCCAATTTGTCTTGCAACTTCTACTATCGCATCTGAAATATTTTCTACTGAAATAACTTCTTCTTCTTTTTCTACTTCTTCTTTTTGTTGTTTTTTATCCGAGAAAAAAGGTAATTTTTTTTTCTTACTTTTTACTTTTTCATCTTTTTTTACAATGATTTGTTTTTTATTCTGTGATTCATCAATACCATCTTTATTACTTATAACAAAAATCACTGAAATAAATAAGAGCGCAAGTACTAAAATAAGCATTAGATTGCTATTTTGCTTTTTCCCTTTTTTTCTTTTCTTTCTCCGTTTTTTTGTAACTTTCTTCTTTTTCAAATTTGCCATTTTTACCTCAAATATATTGAAAAAAAAATCTAAGATATTCAGTCAATGATTTTGTTGAATTATTGTTATGTGATTGAAAGAAAAATTCTACCTACCAATTTTTATCTTTCGCTCTAACTTCCACCTTTTTTATCTAATTTCTTTCAGAAAAATAAAAAAATTATTTTCAGATAAAAAAGTCTTTACATCAAAACAGTGATTTTTTTTTCTTGTTCAAAATAAAAAAGAGGAGGCTTGAAATGGCACTAAGTAATGAAGCCAAACAAGCGATCATGGCAGAGTTTAAACTCCATGATTCAGATACAGGTTCACCAGAAGTACAGATTGCATTATTGACAAAAAGAATTAAGGATATTACAGCTCATCTTATAATTCATAAAAAAGATTTTCATACACGAAGAGGTTTATTGAAACTTATCGGGCAAAGAAGAAGACTTTTAGCATATCTGACAAAAAAAGATGTAACACGCTATAGAAAAATTATTAAAGCACTTGGGATTAGAAAATAATTCCAAATTAGATATTTTTAAGGAGATTCTTGTAATCTCCTTTTTTTGTGCTCAAATGTGGTTGTTTTATGGAATTTCAGAACAAAGGAAAACGAGTAGATACTCTCAGAAAAGTGGATATCCTTTTTTCTAAAAACATCTGAATGTCCATCAGGTCTTCAGATTGTTTGACATTAACATGCAAACGAATACGTTCGGAAATTACTTAGTATCTGAAACGAGAACTAACTTTTTCTAAATTTTCTTTTTTTTCGCTACTCTGTAGCTCAGTTTCCTTTTTATCTTCACCCAACGCTAACGCATTGGACTACATAGATATCGCTTCTATGAAGCTGAAAAAT
>JAOZMQ010000102.1 GCA_029934195.1 Candidatus Cloacimonadota bacterium
TCACGAGATTACACAAAAGATATGAAAGAAATTAAGAACACTTAAAAAATCGTGTAATAAACTCAAGTTTTATACATCTTTTTCGCCAGCATCATTAATGATAAAGACCGAAAAAAATAATTCAGTCTGAAAACTTGACAATAATAAAAGAACTTATCTGTTGGCAAAAAATCAATATAGGAGGATCAATGAATTTATTTCAAATGGCTTTACGAGGTGGAATCCTTATGGGCATATTACTAATAATTTCAATTGTAGCTTTTGCTATTATAATTGAAAGATTTATTAAATTAAAGAAAGCTAAAAATGGGGAACAAGATTTTTTAAAAGAAGTTAAAACTTATCTTTCTGAAAATCAAACAGAACAAGCTTTAAGACTCTGTGAAATTAGGAGTGAGAATCCCATCGCAAATGTCATTTATAAAGGATTGCAAGCTTCTGATGTCGGATATAATGAGACACAACAAGCGGTAGAAACAGCTGCAAATTCTGAAATGCACAAGCTTGAAAAAAATCTTGGAACTCTTTCCACTTTTGCTGCAATTTCACCACTCATCGGTTTTTTAGGAACTGTTACAGGTATGGTAAAAGTGTTTATGAATATTTCTCAAACTGGAGGTGGAGTTGATATAAGCCTGTTAGCAAGTGGTATTTATGAAGCTCTTGTAACAACTATCGGTGGCTTAACAGTTGGAATTATTGCCATCTTATTTTATAATTATCTTGTAGGAAAAATCGAAGATATTGGAAATGATTTGCAGGAAGATTCTAACGAATTTCTTCTTAATTTGAGGAAAACAAAATGAAAATCACACTTAAGAAAAAGAAAATCTCGTCTGTTGCTCTGATTTCATTTACAGATATTATCTTTCTGCTTCTTATATTCATTCTAGTGTCATCAAGTTTCATAACTCATTCGGGGATAAAAATAAATTTACCCTCTTCAACATCTCAACAGAATGAATACAATAAAAATTTAAGCTTAACTTTGACAAAAGATAATAAATTATTTATTGAAAATGAAGAAGTTTCTTGGGAAGAATTACCGTCTGTTCTGAATCAAAAATTAGTTGATAATCCAGAACAAGTGGTGGTAGTTCGTGCAGATGAAGAAATTTCTATAAAAAAATTAGTTCAACTTCTTGATCTCGCAAAATTGTCCGGTTCCAATAGATTTTTTATTGCAACAGAAATTCATACTGAAGGAAAATAATTATGTCTGAATTGAAACTTGGGTTTTATATTTCGTTATTGATTCACCTTGTATTATTAATTTTTTTTATGATTTTCAAAGTTTCATTGTTGCCGGATATAATTCCTCAGCAAATTAATATTTTAGATTTCAGAATGGAACATGTTCGATCAGGTAAAAATAATGAATTGAATCCAACTCAAAAGGCTGGCGAAAAAGTAAGAAATGAATTTGAAAAAGGGAAAAAAAACAATATAATTCCCAAAAAGGTAAAATTACCGGATTCATATCTCGCTCAAGAAAACCCACTTGAACAATTTGAGATACCCAAAAAAAAAGAAGTTGCTGTAAATCAGTTAAAATTGAATGAAGACATTGGAAATTCTTTTGATAATGTTTCAGGAAAGTTAGCACAAAAATCCCTTTTTAACAAAGATGAAACAATTGCAGACGAGCCGTCAGAAATGTCTTCTGAAGAATATCTGAAGTCATTATCAAACAGAATTTCAGATAATGGAAAAATCAATTCACCTTATAGATTAGAAGGTGATATTCTCGAAAGGAAAATTATAAAAAAAGTCGTCCCAAAATATCCAGCCGGACAACAAAAAAATACTGAAGTAAAAATTCAATTCGATGTTCTTAAAGATGGTTCAGTTTCTAATATGATGGTTGTAAAAAAATCTGATCCAATATTCGATAAAACTTCTCTTGAAACATTACAACAATGGAAATTCAATTCCAGACCGATAAATAAAAAACAAACAGGGTTTATCACTTTCGTTTATCGTTTGAAATAGTATCTGAACAAAAAATGGAATTTTTAACCATGAAGTTAATGAAGAAAGAGTAATTGGCTAAATATTTTATTTCTATCTTCATAGATGCGAAATCTTTAAAATCAGATGCGTTAGAGTTGGGCAAATAAAAAAAAGTTAGTTTTCGTTCAAGTACAAAATAAGAGGTAGAATGTATAGATTTATTGATGTAAAAAGTTTATCAGAAGCAATAATTGAATTGCAAAAAATAAATGTTTCCTCTCAAGGACAACAAGTAATGTCCCCAAAATGTCTTGGGAAAATTATAAAATTGACCAATATCTCTACTGGAGCAGCAAATATTCTTAAACAAGAAATGCTTACAATTGGTGGTGACACAGCTATTTCAAGAGGAGTAATTGAAGGAAATATACAATTCTCCGATGTCTTACTTCTCGGAGGAATTTCTAAATATCAAAAATTGATTAAACGCTTAAAATTCTATAAAATCCATAATCTTCCTGAAATAAAAAACTCAGTATCAAGTTTATTAGAAACTCCAATTAAAAAATTCTCTATACAGAATAGAAACTTCAATCTTTCAAAACCGGTGATTATGGGGATTTTAAATGTAACACCGGATTCTTTTTCTGATGGAAATAATTATCTGAATCCAGAGAAAGCAGTAAAACATGCATTGAAATTAATTGCCGATGGTGCAGAAATTATCGATATTGGCGGTGAATCTTCACGACCTGGAGCTTCTTCTGTTAGTGAATCTGAAGAATTATCAAGAGTAATTCCAGTAATAAAAGCTTTAAGAAAAAAATCTGATATTGTTATTTCTCTCGATACAAACAAAAGTGTTGTCGCTCAAAAAGGTATTGAAGCTGGAGTTAATATAATCAATGATATCAGTGCTTTAACTTATGATTCAAAAATGATTGATATCTTAAAAAACAACTCTGAAATTCCTATAATATTGATGCACATGAAAGGTACTCCTAAAACAATGCAAATAAATCCATATTATGAAAATTCTGTAGATGAAATTTTAACCTATTTTGAAAATAAAATATCAATTTGTGAAAAAAATGGAATCTCAAAAAATAGAATCATTATAGATCCGGGAATCGGATTTGGGAAAAGACAAATTGATAATCTTACAATATTAAAAAAACTTGGAGAGTTTAATTGTTTTGGAGTTCCTGTTTTACTTGGTGCTTCAAGGAAAAGTTTTATTGACCAAATATATAAATCCAAACCGGATGAAAGAATCGCCGGAACACTTGCGACAACTGCTCTATCTTTTCAAAACAATATTGCCTTTATTCGCGTTCACGATGTTAAAAAAAATAGCGAATTCATAAAATCTCTTGATGCTATAAGGAATGTTAAATGACGTTTTTGAAACCGGGGTTGTCTGATTTTATAGATATTCTCATCATTGCACTTGTAATATATAAAATGTTTACTATTGTTTCCAAAAATGGGGGAACTCAAATTCTTTTTGTTGTGGGGATTCTTTTCGTTTTATATATTAGTTCTACTTTCCTAAATCTTAAAATGATGGCTGGATTTTTGAAGCTATTAAAGGATTATTGGATACTTGCGTTATTGATCTTGTTTCAGCCGGAAATTCGTAATTTTCTGTTGCGTTTCGGAAGAACTGAAGATTTATCTTCTCTGTTTAGAAGACGTACAAAATTCAGATATTCATCACTTCTTGAAGCAATTTCAACAATGTCCTTCAATAAAACAGGAGCATTAATTTTAATTGAAAATAAACAAAAATTAGATAACTTTATTGCTACAGGAGAAATTATTGATTCAAATCTTTCTTCAAAGTTGTTATTAACCATTTTCAATAACAAAACAATTCTGCATGATGGAGCAATTATTATTCGCGACCACAGAGTTCATGCTGTAAAAGTTATTCTACCACATACTAATAATCTTGAGTATAAACAAAAATTTGGTACTCGCCATCTTGCTGCAATTGGAGCAACTGAAATTACAGACGCTTTTGCAATAATCGTTTCCGAAGAAACCGGTAGAATCTCAACAGCACAAAATGGAGAAATTTATACAAATGTTTCTACAGAAGAATTAGCCCAAAGAATTCCAGATGCAACAAGAATTTAGACCACTTCTGATTACTATTACTGGAGGCATCGGCTCAGGAAAATCAACTATTTCCAATATTATTAGAAGCTACGGATATGAAATTTTTTCAGCTGATAAAATAGGTCATGAAATTCTTCAAGAACCAAAAGTAATCCTCCAATTAGAAAATCAATTCGGTAAAGAAATAATTGATAATCAACAGATAAATAGATTCAAATTATCAGAAATAGTTTTTAACAATAAGGAAAACTTGGCAATATTAAATAAGATAACTCATCCGCAAATTCGCCAAAAAATGCAAAATATAATTGAATCTGCTACAAATGAAATTCTCTTTTTTGAGATTCCCCTACTTTTCGAATCAGGAATGGAAATTTGCTTTGACTATACTTTGAATATCCATGCTGATACTTGCAAAAGAATAGAACGAGTAATAAAAAGAGATAAAGTAGATTCTCAAAAAATAATCAATCGCATCAATGCACAAATGAATGAAAATCTAAAAATATCTAAAGCAGATTTTACTATTTACAATAATTCCGACTATTCTGATTTAAAAAAACAAGTTGAAATTTTTATAAAAAGAATTCCAAAATTGACAAAAAAACACATAATTAAAATAACTGCATTGAAATAAATATAATGAAATTCTATCCTAAAAAAATGGTATGGAATCTCAAAAAATCTAAGGAATCTAAGATGAAAAAATTATTCTACTTTACTTTATTAATGTTCTCTGTTTTGAACGCTTTACCTACTACAAAAGAATATTATCAGTCAGCTGAAAATCTTACAGGTGAAAAATTGCGAAATGAATTACACAAAATAATTAGTAACCACAAAGTTTTCCCGTATTTCAGCGATAAAATTGGTGTTGGCGAAATGATGATGGATTTAGATCAAGATCCAAAAAATCCAAAAAACATAATTCTTTTTTACTCTAACAGATCACAAAATAAAGAATTTACAGATTGGGGTAAAGATAAAGATTATATGAAGTTATACGGAGGCACTCACGCTGACAGTTGGAATCGTGAACATGTTTGGGTTAAATCTCATGGATTCCCTGCAAAAAAAGATACAGCTTATACCGATATTCATCATCTTCGACCGGCAGACAGATCACTGAATTCCACACGAGGTGTTAAAGATTTTGATGAAGGCGGTTATCCAATTTCAGAAGCTCCCGGTAGCTTTACAGATTATGATTCTTTTGAGCCCCGTGACCAAATAAAAGGTGATATCGCAAGAATGCTTTTTTATATGGCGGTTCGATATGAAAATAAAAGTACTTATGATCTTACTTTGAGAGATAAAACAGGAACTTATGGTGCAAGCTTAGGAAAATTATCAACTCTTCTTAAATGGCATAAACTTGATCCGGTTGACGAAAAAGAAAGAAAACGAAATGAAACTATTTATCAAAAATATCAGCATAATAGAAATCCATTTATTGATCATCCCGAATATGTTTCAAAGATATGGAATTCTATTCCGGAAAAAACTGAGCTGAAACTTGCAAATAGGTATCTCACTTTTGAAAACACGACTATCGGTTCTCAATCCACGCCAATTCATTACGTTATCAGCGGAGTGAATTTGAAATCAGATGTCACAATTATAGCTCCACAAGGATATAGAATTTCTTTAGAAAATGAGAATAAATTTCAATCAAAATTAATCTTATCCCCCATTTCAGGTAAGTTAAATCAATTAATTGATATTGTCTTTGAACCAATAGAAAACCGAGATTATTTTGACAGTTTAAACTATTCATCTAATAAATCAGATTTAGTAAAATTAAATTTGTTTGGAAGAGGAATTTCATCAAACACAATTGAAATTTTATCTGAATCATTTGAAGACAAGGACAATGAATGGACAACTTACAGTGTTGCCGGTAAAAAAAATTGGAGAAAATCTTCTTACGGAAACCGTCAATTTATGAAAATTAGTGGGTTTAAAGGAGATGAACCTTGTAATGATTGGCTCCTCTCCCCCACTTTAGATTTAGAAAACTTCTCTGAAATAATTCTTACATTTGAAACTGCAAAAAATCATAATGATATAATTGAAGGTTTGGAAATCTTTGTTTCAACTGATTATCAAAATGGGAAAAATCCACAGAATTATAAATGGACAAAAGTAACAGGAAAAATGTCTCAAGGAAAATATCTTTGGGCTTTATCCGGTTGTATTGATATTACAAAATTTTCCGGTAATTCTACAACAATTGCTTTTAAATATTCTAACAGCTCAATTAGAAAAGCATCTACTTGGGAAATTGATGATATTATTTTAACCGGTGAGAAGAAATAAGAAATGAAGAATGAAGAATGAATAATGTAAAAATATCGGGAGCGATCTTCCTCTCTTCAGAACATAATCATTCTAATGGATAAGGACTTTTTTACAAACAGAAAATGTACTTTGTGAGAAACTCCAGTCAATAAAAAATATAAAAATAAATACAAAAATGGAGAAATAATGGAATATCCTTTCAATGAAATAGAAAAAAAATGGCAAAATATCTGGCAAGAAAAGAAAATTTTCCAAGCCAAAAATGATTCTGAAAAAAAGAGTTATTATGTTCTTTCAATGTTTCCATATCCTTCCGGTGCAATGCATATGGGACATGTGTCAAATTATTCAATCGGTGATGCTTTCACTCGATATAAATTAATGCAAGATTATAATGTTATGCAACCGATGGGTTATGATTCTTTTGGAATGCCGGCAGAAAATTTTGCCATTCAGCATAATTCTCATCCTCGATTAACCACCGAAGATAATATCGCAATCATGAGAGAACAATTTAATCAACTTGGTTTTGGATTGGATTGGAATCGAGAAGTAAGTACTTGTCGTCCAAATTATTATAAATGGGGACAATGGTTATTCAAGCGTCTTTATGATAAAGGATTAGCATATAAAAAAACTTCTTTTGTAAATTGGTGTGATGATTGCCAAACAGTTCTCGCAAACGAACAAGTAGAAGATGGAAAATGCTGGCGTTGTCATCATGATGTACGACAAAAAGAATTAGAACAATGGTTTTTTAAAATTACTGATTACGCCGAAGAACTACTTGATTTTTCAAAAGTAATCGATTGGCCTCAACGTGTAAAAGCTATGCAGACTAATTGGATTGGTAAAAGTATTGGCACTGAAATTCATTTTCCGGTAGAAAATAGTAAAGAAAAAATTCCGGTTTTTACAACAAGACCAGATACAATTTTTGGTGTTACTTTTATGGCAATTCCCCCTGAACATCATTTTGTATCCGATTTATTAAAAGATGAAAATATCGATCCTAATTTTTCTAAATTCTGTCAGAAAGTAATGAATGAAGATAAAATCGCTCGCTCTTCAGACGATACTACCAAAGAAGGACTTTTTACCGGTAAATACTGTATTAACCCCGTAAATGGTAAACGTGTACAAATTTGGGTAACAAATTATGTTCTTATGGATTATGGAACTGGTGCGGTTATGGCTGTTCCAGCACATGACCAAAGAGACTTTGAGTTTGCAAAAAAATATAATATTCCTATGAAAATAGTTATCCAAAATGAAGAAAAAAATCTTGTTTTATCTGAAATGAAATCAGCTTATATTGAACAAGGAATAATGGTCAATTCCAAAGATTTCAATGAGATGAGAAGTTCAGAAGCAAAAAATAAAATTTCTATTTGGATTGAAAAAGAGAAAATGGGAACCCAAACGGTTAATTATCGGCTTCGCGATTGGGGTGTTTCTCGCCAACGATATTGGGGAAATCCAATCCCATTAATTAATTGTGAAAAATGCGGAATTGTTATGGTACCGGATGAAGATCTTCCGGTCTTATTACCTGATAATGTACAGGTCGGGAAAACCAAACAGAATCCACTTCTTTCGGTTGAAGAATGGGTCAATTGTAAATGTCCGAAATGCGGTGGAAATGCCAAACGAGAAACTGACACGATGGATACATTTGTAGATAGCTCGTGGTATTTTGCAAGATATACAGATTCTGAAAACGAACAAGTTCCTTTCTCAAAAGAAGCTGCAAAATATTGGCTTCCTGTTGATCAATATATCGGAGGAATTGAACACGCTTGCATGCATCTTCTTTATGCAAGATTCTTCCACAAATTTATGCGAGATATTGGAATGGTAGAATCAAATGAACCATTTTCTCGACTTTTAACTCAAGGAATGGTTACTAATAAAGGATCTAAAATGTCAAAATCAAAAGGAAATGGTGTTGATCCTCAAGCTTACATTGACCGTTACGGTGCAGATACAATTAGAACATTTATGCTTTTTGCTTCTCCACCTGAAAAAGATGTTGAATGGAGTGACGATGGAGTCACTGGCTCATTTAGATTTTTAAATCGGGTCTGGAGAATTTTTGACCAAAATCTGCAATTAATAAAAGATTCCTTTAAACCGTATTCTGAAAATATTGAGATTTCCAAAAAATTGAAAGATTTAAGATATAGTACTCACTTTCTCATAAAAAAAGTTATTGATGATATGGAAAAAAGAAATCAATTTAACACTGCAATTGCTGGAATTATGGAACACTTGAATAATGTTAATTCAATAAAAAATCCTTCAAAATTATCTGAAAACGATAAAGCAATTTATGCGGAAGCTTGTGCAATTATTCCACGTTTATTGTATCCGTTTGCTCCACATATTTCAGAAGAGTTATGGAATCTTATTGGGAATGAAACATTGGTTCATGAAGCAGGTGTTCCTAAATATAATCAGAAATATTTGATTCAAGAAACTATTACTTATGTCGTTCAAATTATGGGAAAAGTTAGAGGTAAACTTGAAGTATCAACAGAAACATCTATTGATAAAATAAAAGAATTGGCTGTTAATCTGGAAAATGTTCAGAAATTTATCGCTAATAAAGAAATTAAAAAAATTATAGTAATCCCAAAAAAATTAATTAGCATCGTTGCAAAATAAATAATGTTGTTGAAGGTCTGGATTTTTCCAGACCTTTTTTTTAAGTAAGTTCGTGAAAGAGTGTGGTTAT
>JAOZMQ010000103.1 GCA_029934195.1 Candidatus Cloacimonadota bacterium
CAGAACTAAAAAGGATTTACCATGAAGAAATGAAGTTTATGAAGAAAGATTAATTAGGAAATTATTTATTTTTCAGCTTCATAGAAGCGACATCTTTGTAGCCCAATGCGTTAGCGTTGGGAAGAGCTATGCAAATTTACTAAGCTACAGAGTAGCGACATCAAAAAGGACAAGACAAAAAAATCAGAACACCTGACCTCATAGATATTTTTCCCGCTAATTCTCTAAATAGCTTACGGTTACAAAATTTCGCAATTTTCTAATAAGATTTTAATGCAACCAATTTTTTCTACTTGTCTGCGTGCGTTTACTGTCTTTGTTTTTTTGAACTTGCTTCGCAATGAATGAAAATGAATGTGAAGCGAGAACAAAAAAAATTACATCTGAATTTGATTAAACCACACTCCTACACAATCTTTTCACAAGAAGTACATTTCTTTTTGTGTAAGTTTGTGAAAGAGTGTGGTTATATTTGAAATTTTTCAGCTGAAATTCGGGTTAATTATTTGCGATTTGAATTTAATTAAACCACACTCCCACACAAACTTTTCACAAGAAGTACATTTCTTTTAGCTTCATAGAAATGACATCTTTATAGTCCAATGCGTTAGTATTCGATAAAAACATTGTTACGAAATGAGACCCGATAATGCCAATGATTCAGAACGTGTTCAAATATGAAATTTCTTCTGTAAAAGTGATTGGCATAAGCATTGCTAATATATTTGCGAGGTAAGTTATGATATCTAAATTATTATTTGAACGGACAAGTGTTCCAGATTTGGAAAAAAGCTTAGATGTATATTCTGCAAGACAAAAAGCAATTGCGAATAATATTGCAAATGTTGATACTCCTGAATATAAAGCTCAGAGAGTAAATTTTGAGGAAGAATATAAGAAATATTTAAATAAAACTTCTATAAAAGGAAAATTAACTAATGAAAAGCATATTCCAACTGGAGTTATGGATTTCAATAAGTTACAACCACAACTTGATTATCGCAGGAGTTCTTTGAATGATAGCGGTATCAACAATGTTGATATTGATCGAGAGATGGCTGAATTGGCTAAAAATAATATGCGATATGAAATGAGTATTAATCTTATCAAGAAAAAATTTGCAAACCTTAAAAGTAGTATTAAAGGAAGATAATAGGAGGATATGATGATGATAAATTCATTGTTTAATGCCATTGACATCAGTGCTTCCGGACTGAATGTACAAAGAACAAAAATGAATATTATTTCTGAAAATATAGCGAATGCAGAAACTACCAGAGCTGAAGATGGAAATCCTTATCGAAGGAAAATTGTTCTTAGTGAAGCCGGTATTCCCGGGAAAAAATTTTCCGAAATTTATCACGAGAACAAATTGAAAATGGAAAGAACAAAAAATCCTCACATGCCAGATGAACCTTTTAAAGATCCGACACAAAAAAAACTTACTGGAGTTCATGTGGCAGATATTGTGGAAGATATGTCACCTTTTAAAATGGTGTATGACCCAAGTCATCCGGATGCTGATAAAGCAGGATATGTTTCTATGCCCAATATTAATGTCGTTCAGGAAATGACAAGCTTGATAACAACTTCAAGAGCATTTGAAGCAAATATTACAGCAATAAACAGCTCTAAAGAGATGATTAGAAAAGCTCTTAAATTATAAGGAAATATCATGGGAATTTCAGTATCAAATAGCCAAATAAATAATCAATATAATAATATTGACCGAATTACAGAAACTTATAAAAAGAGTTTTGACAAAAAAGAGAATAAAATTAGTATTGAAAATAAAGCGAAGTCTTTAGATTTTTATCAAGCTATACCAGCTAATGAGCTAAAGAATTTTCTAAGTAATGTCGAAAAGACTGTAATTAGTCAATTATTTGATACGAAATATAATCCAGAGAAATTGCCTGATTTTCAAAAAAGAGCTAATCCTTGTACTTATAAAGGAAAGAAAGTTGACATAAGTTTATAATTTTTATAAAGTTAGGTCAAAAACAAAGGAGATTAATATGAGCGATCCAAGAATAGATGCTATTCAACAAATGAGAAATCTTGCAAATATTGCTACAAACAAAAAACCTATTCAAAAAGAAAAAAGTGAAGTTTCATTTAAAGATATGATGAAAAATTATCTTGAAGAAGCCAATGATATGCAAGTAAAAGCTGATAAAAATATCAAACAAATAATCGCTGGAGAAGATATCGATCCTCATGATGTTATGTTAGCGGTTGAAAAGGCAAATATAAGCTTTGATCTCGTAATGGAAATTAGAAATAAAATGTTGGAAGCTTACAATACAGTAATTAAAACACAAGTCTAATAGTTTGGAATATCATTAATGAAAGATATATTTACAAATTATATTGAAAAATTAAAAGAAATTTATGGGCGATTAGAAGTAAGACAAAAAATTGTTTTAAGTGCCTTACTTATCGTAACTATTGCTGCTTTTGTATGGCTTATAAGTTGGAGTTCCCGTGAAGAATACGGATTGCTCTTTGGGAAAATGGATCCAACCGAAGCTGCTAAAGTAATAGAAAAATTAGATGAAATGAAAGAAAAATATAAATTGGCAAATAATGGCACATCTATATTAATCTCTGCAGAAAAAGTGTATGAAACTAGAATAAAACTATCAACTGATGGTATTGGCATAAAACAAGGAACCGGCTTTGAAATTTTTGATAAAACCACGTTAGGAATGACAGAAAAAGTTCAGAGCATTAATTTTCAACGAGCAATGGAAGGTGAATTACAAAGAACAATTGAAACTATTACTAATATTGATTATGTGAGGATTCATTTAGTTTTCCCTGAAGATAAATTATTTAAAGAAGATCAACAAGAACCATCCGCCGCTGTTTTAGTAAAATTGAGACAAAAATTGAAACCTCGACAAATAGAAGGAATTTCTAACTTGATTGCTTCTGCCGTAGAAGGTCTTGAACCTTCGAATGTGAATATTGTTGATCAAGACGGTAATGTTCTTTCAGAGCATGAAGATACATCAAGCACCGGGCTTTCAAACACACAAATTAAAATGCAACGAGAATTAGAAAACTCTCTTGCAAAAAAAGCACAATCTATGCTCAACTCAATACTCGGAAATGGAAATTCTGTAGTCCGGATTTCAGCTGAATTAAACTTTGATAGCATGGAAACAACTTTGGATAAATTTGATCCTGAAAATAGAGTTGTTCGTTCAGAAGAAATTGAATCATCAAGCTCTGATAATTTAGTTGATAGCATTAATACAAGTACTGAGCATCTGATTACAAATTATGAAATAAACCACACAATTCAACATATAAAAAGTCAAATTGGAGATATTAAAAGACTAACTGTCTCTGTTAATGTGAATTATAAATTAAATGTAACAGAAGAAGATGGAGAAACAATTAAAGAATATATAGAAAGAACACCAGAGGAAATCCTCCAAATTCAAAATTTAGTTAGCAATGCAGTCGGATTAACCGCAGATCGTGGAGATCAAATTGTTGTTACCAGTATGCGTGTTGATGATTCCGAAATTGAATTGTATAAACAACAGCAAGCAGACGAAATTAAAAGAAAACAACTTGTTGATATGGTCGAAAAAGGAGCTGTTTTACTTGTACTTTTAGTCTTGATGTTTACTTTAACTTCTCAATTTAAAAAGATTTTTGCAAAACCTGAAGAAGAGCCGGAACCAGAACTAATTCGACCAATATTAGCTGAGGGTGAAGCAGAAGAAGAAGGTTTCTATGAAGAAGGAGAAGAAGGAATGCCTATGGGTGAAGGTAAAATAACTTATGCTTTTAAACCAATGAAAGATATTGAAATTGAGCAAACAGAATCCCTTATTCTTAGAGAAGCTGTTCAAAAATTTATTTTGGAAAACCCGGAAACAGCATCAAAATTATTGAAAAGCTGGATGCTTGACAGAAAAAATTAGAGGAAATTATGTCAGAACAAAAGCCAGAACAAAGTGCAGATATTCTAAAAAAATATAACGGTGTTGAAAAAGCGGCAATTCTATTAATTGGTCTTGGTAAAGAAGCTTCTTCTACATTATTTCAAAGTTTACCAGCTGAAGATATTGAAAAAATCAGTACAAAAATTGCTGTAACTGCAACTGTAAATTCAGCAGTAACAGATGCCGTTTTTGAAGAATACTATCAAATGATTAAAGCACAAGAATACATTTCTCTTGGCGGTATTGACTATGCCAGAGAAATTCTCGAAGAAGCTCTCGGCGATATGAGAGCGATGGAAATTATTAAGAAAATTCAAAGACTTATGCAAGTACGTGGTTTTAATGTCCTTAAACAAGTTGATGCTACTCAATTACTTACATTTATTCAAAAAGAACATCCGCAAACAATTGCACTTGTCTTAACTCAACTTGAACCACAACAAGCTGCTAATGTTTTAGCAGAATTATCTGAAGATTTGCGGAATGATGTTATTATGAGATTTGCTTCAATGGAAAGGGTTTCACAAGATATGATTGGTGCTGTAGAAAAAGTTCTTGAAGATCGTATTGATTTCTCTCAACAAGGAAGTCAATTCGGTGGAATCAAAGCAGCAGCCGAAATTATTAACTCTGTTGGCTCTACGGTTGAGAGATCTGTTTTGGAAGCTATTGCTGCAAAAGATCCAAAGTTAGCAACAGAAATCAGAAATCTAATGTTTGTATTCTCAGATATCGTTTATCTTGATGATAGAACAATCCAGAAAATTCTACGCGATGTTGATCAAAAAGATTTAACAATGGCTTTAAAAGGCTGTGGAGAAGATGTTAAATTAAAAATATTCAATAATATGTCTGAAAGAGCAGCTAATATTATTCAAGAAGAAATGGAATATGCCGGTCCTGTAAGACTAAAAGATGTTGAAACAGCTCAACAAAATATTCTTGATATGGTAAGAAAACTTGAAGAACTTGGAGAAATCCAATTAACAAAAGGTGGAGAAGATTTTGTAGAATAATTAGTTCTTCGAAAGAGATTTGCAAAGATAATTCTATAAAAAAATAGATTGAATGGCTAAAAAAATTGAGAACAAACAATTGTGATTTGCTTTGAAACCGAAATTCAAAAAAAATTACTTATTTAATATCAGCGGATGCAATAAAATAATTAATTAAAAAGCAGTTTCTGATAAAAAAATACAGGAGGAAACTGATGGGTTATCTCGTCTCACTCAACTCAGACAGATTTTTTAAGAAAGTTTTTAGCCATCTAAAAATTGCAAAAAAATTTTTGGAGGATTTTCTTGGAAAAAAAATTGAAAGTATAGAATTAATCGAAACTGATAATAAAAGAAATAAAATTACAGACAAAGCACAATCTGTTTTCTTTGATTTCCGCTGTAAAATTGAAGGGCAATTTGTCATAATTGAAATGCAACAATGGGATAAGCAGGACATTGTTCAACGCTTTTATCTTTACCATTGTTTGAATACCGGACTGCAATTAGAAAATCTACCGGAAAAGGCAATCATCTATGATTCTAAATTACAAGAAGATATTGTCATTAAAGATTATAGAAGAGTTGAACCGGTTTTAACGTTGATTTGGATGGTAGATGACAATTTTGGATTCAAAGGTGATTTTATGGGTTATTCACTTACTCCTGAAATAGTTATGAATTTCATTAATAATAATGAATTATGGAAAAGTAAAAATATTGAAAAAATAGTTTTAGAGCATCAAAAAATTTTAAAAGCTATCAAAAATAAGACAAAAAATATTGATTTTCTTTCAAAAAACAGATTAATTTTTGCTTTCCAAAATAATATTGTTGAAAATCATAATTTACTCCAAGAAACAGAACACGAATATAATAGAGAATATGAAAGATGGTTCGAATTTGCTGCCCGCTCAAAAAAAGAACAAAATACAGAAAATGATTTTATAGAATATCGTGAAGATAAAATATTCAATGAAATGATTGAAATTCTTATGCAGGAAAAATTATCAAGAAAAGATAAAAAATATCTTGTTGATGAACAAGAGAAAACTGCAAGAGTAAAAAGATGGGAAGCTGGACATTATCATGATGGTAAAATTGAGGGAAGAGAAGAGGGTCTAATAGAAGGCGAAAAAATGGGAATTGCAAAAGGTGAAAAAGCCAATTCTTTAAAAATAGCAAAAAAAATGCTCCAAAATAATATTAGTATCGATGATATTGCAAAACTGATTGGATTGACAATTGAGGAAATCAAAAAATTATTATGATTTTTAAATGTTTCGCTATCAATTATTTGTAAAGCTGGATAAAATTCTATAACCTTACAAATACAATGTAGCATTCAGAGAATCATAAAAACCGATTTTTAACTCACAGGTATCATTAATAATTCTCTAAAAAAAAGAATTTTCAAACATGTAAAGGATGTAAAAATAATGCAAGAACACAAAGTTCAATTATCATTACCGGTCAAAAATGCTAAAATAGTTCCGTATGGTACCGCAAAAGAGGATAAAGTTCTATCTGAATCTTATGTCAATTTGTTGAACAAAATGCTTGATGATGAAGTTGAAAAAAATAAACAGGAATTTGCAATACAATTAAATAATGAGAAAAAGAAAGCATATCAAAGTGGATTTAAAGATGGAACGACTCAATCTGAAAAAAAATATTTTCAGCAGTTTAATAAATCTTTCATTTTGTTAAAGAAAATTTCAGATTCCTTGAATAAGCAGGTTAAACAAGCTATTGAACAAGAAGAGCAAAATATATTATCTCTCTTGATCTCAATTTCAAAAAAAATAGTTGATACTGAAATCCAAATGAATCCAGACATTATTTTGAATGTTTTACGGAATGCATTGAATCTCCTAAATGAAAGAAGATCCATAAAAGTTTTTGTAAATCCTTCAGATTGGAGTCTTGTTAAATCAAACATTAACCAGCTTAAATTAAAAATTGATCTTCCAGAAGAAATAGATATTATTAGTTCACTATCCATTGCACAAGGTGGTTGCAAAATTGATAGTGAAAGTGGCTCAATTGATGCAGATTTGGAAACACAATTTGACGAAATTCAAAGAAGGTTATTAAAAAATGTCTCCTCAACTTAATTTCCTTAAATATCAATCTATTTTAGAAAGAGTAAATTCCATAAAACAAAATGGAACTGTATCTCAAATTATCGGATTGATAGTCGAATCAATAGGACCTTCTGCATCTATTGGTGATATTTGTTATATTCACAGTAATGATGAAAAGCAACATGTGGCAGAAGTTGTTGGTTTTAAAGGTAATAAGACCTTATTAATGCCATTAAAAGAACTTTATGGAATTGCCCCGGGTAATCATGTTTCAACTTTTAGAGAACCATTTTCTGTTGGGGTTGGATCAGAATTAAAAGGAAGAGTTCTTGATGGTTTAGGAGCTCCACTTGATGGCAAAGGTGAATTGAAACTTAAAGAAAAAAGATCTGTTTATAATCTACCTCCCAATCCACTCCTTCGAGAAAGAATTGTAACTCCATTAGAATTAGGAATTAGAGCTATTGACGGATTATTAACTTGTGGAAAAGGTCAAAGAACCGGCATTTTTGCAGGAAGTGGAGTTGGTAAAAGTGTTTTGATGGGGATGATCGCCCGTAAAACAAAAGCTGATGTCAACGTTATTGCTTTAATTGGAGAGCGTGGAAGGGAAGTCCGTGATTTTATCGAAAGTGATTTGGGACCGGAAGGTCTTAAACGCTCAGTTGTAATTGTAGCGACCTCAGATCAGGCTGCCTTAACGCGAGTAAAAGGAGCATTGGTTGCCACTACAATTGCTGAATATTTTAGAGACAAAGGTTTGGATGTTCTTTTAATGATGGATTCAGTTACAAGATATGCAATGGCAATGCGAGAAATTGGCTTAGCAGTGGGAGAACCTCCTACCACAAAAGGTTATACTCCTTCTGTTTTTGCAGCCTTACCAAAACTTCTTGAAAGAGCTGGAACTTCTGAAAAAGGAACAATTACCGGTTTATACACAGTATTGGTAGAAGGTGGTGATATGGACGAACCAATTGCAGATGCAGCAAGATCTATTTTAGACGGGCATATTGTTTTATCGCGGAAACTGGCAGCAAAAGGACATTATCCGGCTATTGATATTCTTAACAGCATCAGTCGTGTAATGAGTGCAGTTATTGATGATGAACACAAATCAATATCACGGAAAGCGATAGAAATTCTTGCATCTTATACAGAAGCAGAAGATTTAATTAATATCGGGGCATATTCTCCCGGAAGTAATCCAAATGTTGATTTTGCAATCTCAAGAATTGAAACAATAAAAGCTTTTTTAAAACAAAATATCGATGAAATTTCAATTTTTAAAGATACATTTGAAAAACTTCAAGCAATAGTCCAAGATTAAATTTTATTTACTTTAGCTAACTTTTTCTAAATTTTATTTTTTTGTCGCTACTCTGTAACTTAATTCTCTTTTTATCTTTACCCAACACTAAAGTCTTGAGCTACAAAGATGTCGCTATTATGAAGCTGAAAAATAAATAATTTACCAATTAAATATTACTTCATTAACTTCATGGTAAAAAATTCCTTTTTCGTTCAAACTATAAATAGATATAAAATGACAAGAATACGATGAAGCAAAAAAAATATCCTTGTTTTTTATTTTTAAGAGCCTTTTATCCACCTTCAAAACACTATTATAACTTCTTGGAAATGGTTATTATAAAATTGGTAAATATAGAAATAAAAAAAGGCTGAAGAATTAACTTCAGCCTAAATATTTTTTATTGAAAATTATTGAGCAAGATAAAGATAGTCATCATTGACATTATCATCATTATAAAGATACCAGTCCGGGTGTTCAACGCCACCACTTCCAGCCCATTCATCAAAATAATAATAAGCATCAGTGATTACACTATTTTCACTCGGATACTTCCATTCTGATGATAAATGAACTGCCCAAGGTAAGTTTGTTGCAGTTCTATAAGTTCTACCTGCTGGTAAATCACTATCATCATCCATTGTGCCAAATACAGTTTCATCAGCTCGACTTGTCGGTGGATAATCACAT
>JAOZMQ010000104.1 GCA_029934195.1 Candidatus Cloacimonadota bacterium
CTCTTTTTACTTTGCGTTCTTCCCTTTGCGTCTTTGCGATAAAAGAATTTCTTTTCTACTCTTTTGAAGCTTCCTGCACAGATTCGATAATTGGAGAATAACCGGTACAACGACATAAATTACCTGAAAGAGCTTCTTTGATTTCTTCAACATTTGGATGAGGATTTTTGCCTAATAATTCAGTTGTGGAAATAATCATTCCCGGAGCACAAAACCCGCATTGAAAAGCATTTTTCTCAAGCATTGTATTCTGAACTTTACTTAATCCATCTTTAGAAATTCCTTCAACAGTTACAATTTCTTGTCCATCGGTTTCGATTGCAAGGATTAGACAACTTCTAACACTTCGACCATTTAATAAAACAGCACAAGCACCGCAATCTCCCCTATCGCAACCACATTTTGGGCTTTTTACACCCAATTTTTCTCGTAAGACATCTAACAAAGTTTCTTCTGGTTCTACATAAACACTTCGCAATTCATCATTTAGTTTTATTGTTATTTTTCTCATAATTTACCGCCTTCCATTAGAGCGATTGATTTTAACAATCCACGTTTAAACATAATTTTCATCATATGGATTCTATATTCTGCAGAAGATCGGATATCAGAAATAGGAGAAATTTCATTGGGAATAATTTGAGAAGCTTCTTCAATTATGGCTTCAGTAATAGTTTTATTTTGAAGAAAATTTTCGAGTTTTTTCATTCGTTTTGGAACTGGTCCAACTGCACAATAAGCAACCCGATAATTTTTTGTTTCATCTACAAAAATTCCAATTCCAGCTTGAGCAAGATCTTCTCCTTTGTACCTACCTAATTTTTCATAAATTCCAAAATGTTTCTTACGAAGGATATTAATTCCGATTACAAGTTCATCAGATTTTAAAGCTGTTTTCTTTGGTCCAATAAACCAATCATGGATAGAGATAATACGTTTTCCATTTATATTTTGAACAATTATTTCTGCATCATTTACAAGTAATGCTGGAGCAGAATCCAAACTTGGGACAGCGGAACAAATATTTCCTACAAGTGTTGCTCTGTTTCTAATTCCGATAGAAGCTACTTTTTTGCTAGCTTCCCATAAAATAGGTAAGTGTTCTTTAATTTGTTCTGATTCTATAAGTTCAGTAAAAGTAACACCTGAGCCGATAAAAATATATTCTTCTGTGAAATCAATTTTATTTAAATCATTAAGCCCTTTAATATCAATGACAAAATCCGGTTTTGCAATTTCTTCTTTCAAATGAACAATCAAATCTGTCCCACCAGCGAGAATTTTTGTTTTGTCATTATGCTTAGACAGTAAAAGAAGTGTTTCATTGATATTTTTTGTTTTAATGTATTCAAAGTCGTTTAATATAGCCATAACAGCTCCTTAATATTTAATAAAAAGAAAAGACCTCCATAGAAATTTCTAAAGAGATCTATCAATCATTATGATTCCATTGCAATAATTCTACACATAGATGATTCTAATTCAATACCGCGAAGTGGAAAGAGTCCAATCCAAACACGTTTATTGCTGAGTTGATTTAATTCTCCACCCAAATTTTCTGCATGAAGCAAACCTTTTGGGAATAAATTCAGATGCATTACTTGGTAATATTCATCAAGAGGAAACATTTCTTCCCAAGTTTTTCCATAATCTGCTTTCAATTTTTCTTCAGCTTTTATGAATGCTTTAGGATGCCAATCACGGATAATTGTATTCATTGGATGATCAGCACTACCGCAATCAACTCCAATCCATTTTATTTTCATATCTAATGCCCACTGATGGAAATCAGCACTTGGTCCCGGATGTCTAACGAAATATCTCACTTCATCTGATTCCGGTTGATCCCAGCTATATCGATGATAACCGGTATTGATAATCAAAATATCACCTTCATGAATATCTGCTTTTTTCATCAACATTTCAGGAGAATAAAGAGAGAAATCTGAAACTTCATCTGAAATATCTACTACAACACCTTGTCCAATCCAATCATTAATTGGAACTTCTCCAATAGTTTTTCCACTGGCAAAGAAATGAATTTGACCATCAATATGCGTACCAACATGATTACTGGTTTGAATAATCTGTCCATTAGCTCCTTGTCCCATATGAGCACCGGCTAATCTTTTAAAATATTGAATTTGAAGTGGCATATAACTTGGCCAAGGCGGTGTGTGAATACTCAATCTCTGTGTTAAATCATATACTTTTACATTGTCCATAAACTCCAAGAATTCTTGTGGTTTCATTTTTTTCTCCTTATTTTTATTTATTTAATTGCTCGGATAAACCAATAGCTGCTTTGATAAACGGTTTCATTGGAGCACTTAAAACGCCTGCTCCTACTTGCCCAATTCCCGGATTTTTATGTGCAACTCCGGTATCTATAAATGGTAAAATTCCTTTTTCAACTACTTTTCTGACATCAATTCCGGTAGGAGTTCCACGGAAATTCAAATATGGAATTTGATATATATTGTTTTCAGCAAAAGTTATTTCATACATCGTCATCGTATAATTTACTGCATCAGAAGCTGAACCACCCACAAATTGTACAATAGCTGGTGATGCTGCAATCGCAAATCCTCCCAACCCAACTGTTTCGGTTATAGAACTATCTCCAATATCAGGGTTCGCATCATCTTTGGTGAATCCGGGGAAGTAAAGAGCATCTGGAACCGGTGCGAGATCGACAAACCAAGAGTTTTTTGTTCCGGATAACTGCAGACCGAAATCTGTTCCATTCCTCGTCATTGCAACTACAACACTACTATTCTCGATATTTCTTGCAGCATCCAAAGTAACCTTTGCCGCCGGCATTGAAAGATTTAAAAAGAAATGATCATTTCCATTAATAAAATTGAGAACTTTTGCTGTAACTTCTGGTTTCTTACAAGTTTGTACAATTGCCGGAGCGATTGTTCTATAGAAAAGGGAAGTTCCTGCCCGATTACGATTATGAAGCTCATCACCCATATGTAAAGCTTGTGCTATTAGGTTTTTAAGATCAATTTTCCCAAGAAACTCTACAGCATTTTTTAATGTTGGATAAAGTTCTTTTTCCATCCATTTAAGTTTTTTAATTGTTTCTGTATCGAAAGCACCATAACGGAGA
The DNA here is from genome assembly GCA_029934195.1 of Candidatus Cloacimonadota bacterium. GTDB lineage: Bacteria > Cloacimonadota > Cloacimonadia > Cloacimonadales > JAOZMQ01 > JAOZMQ01. The sequence goes on from JAOZMQ010000104.1 coordinate 3,119, forward strand.
ACTTTTCCTAATCCTTCATTCAAAGTGCAATAAGCAAAATTTCCATATTCTTCATTTTTTAGGACAAAAACCGGCATAGAAGCAGAAACAACTCCAGCCATTGGTCCTACGGTATTATGCTCATGACAAGGAGAGAATTCAAATTGACCCGAAGCTCCAATTTTCTCAGCTTCGTCATAATTTTTGGCTTTTCCTTCGTAGATCATTGCTCCAATCATAGCTCCCTTCATTGGACCGCTCATTCGCTCCCAAGTTAAGGGTGGACCCGAATGTAAAAGAAGATTTTCTTTCATTCCCGGAATCACATTTCTGGCAATATCAAGCCCAACCAAAAATGGTTTTCCATTCAAAATAATCTCTAAAACTTTTTTGTTAGCAATTTCGATTTTGTCTTTATGATTTTCTAATGTTTCCAATACATTTTTATCAATACCAGCTGGAGGATTCCATTCTACATTAATTACTTTTTGTCCTTGTTTTTCCAAATCTTCTTTAAAGACATTTAGACCAATATTAGTAACTTCTATTTTTTTATCGAATAACTTTTTGAATTTCATTTTTCCTCCTGAATTTTAATTTATCTTTTTTATTATCAAGCCAGTAATTTCTGCTGCAACTGCATTTGAAGGCATAACGAGAACATCATTTTCTTCTAATATTTTTGTGACCTTTTTTTTATTTTGAGGATCTTTATCTGTTCCGGTTACAGAGCAAATAAAAGCAATATTAGGAGCGATTCTTTTTGCCTCTTTGATAACCGGAAGAATTTCTTTAATTGGATCTTCATTTGCTCCATAACCGAGTACAAGATCAAACAAAATAATCGCTGTTTCTTTATCTTTAGCTTCTTGAATAATGCGTTTATTTCTCAAATCAAAATCCATCATCGGATGTAAGCGACCAACAGTAAATTCGTCTTCTCCAAGATCAACCAAAGTATGTTCTCTACTAACCCAAGAATCTGCAAGAGCGTATCTTTTATCATTAGTTCTATTACTATAAATATTGATAGAATCCTTTTTGAGAATAATCTGAGCTTCATCACAAAGAGTTCCGCCACTAAATAATCCACGCACATATTTTCTGCCAGCAACTATTTTCTCTATTTCTTTATCCACAATTGTAGAGAATTCTTTTTTTCTTTCTTTAATAAATTCTTGAACTACAGATATTTCAAGTTTTTTGGACATTGCACAAGCGGTTAAAGCAGCTTCTTCCAAAGTTTCAGTTGGAATAGCTCCACTTTCTATTACTAAATTCTTGTCTGCACCAAGAAAAATGCACACAACCGGTTTAGAAATTTCTTTTATTTTGGATGTTATTTTTTCCAAAACAGAAGGATGTGGTGGTTTTGAAATTAACACAATTACTTTTGTATTTTCGTCTTCTTTCAAAGCTTCCAAAGAGGCGATAAACATTAGTCCACCAACTTCTTCTTTTATATCACGACCACCGGTACCAATTGCCTGTGAAATTCCAAAACCTTCATCTGAAATGATTGAAGATACTTCTTGTAAGCCGGTCCCAGATGCTGCGACAATTCCAATATCTCCTGTATTTACTGCATTGGAAAAAGCCAATGGTACTCCATTAATAATAGCAGTTCCACAATCAGGACCCATCATTAACAGATCATTTGCAAGAGCATATTTTTTTAATTCAACTTCTGTTTGAATTGAAACATTATCGGAAAAAAGCATAACATTCAAACCTTGTTTTAATGCTTTCATAGCTTCATTACCAGCAAATCTTCCGGCAATTGAAATAAGTGCAAGATTGGATTCAGGTTGTATTTTAATTGCAGTTTCCAAACTTTTGGGAGAAAAAGATTCATTGTCATCTTTTTTGTTTCGGATTTCCTTCAATAGAAGATCCACTTTTTCAAAGATTTCTGTAAATTTTTCTTTCATTTCTGATTTGATTACAATCAATAAATCAGTATCGTCATACTTATCAAATTCCGATAAATACAGTCCAGCTGTTTTGAGAATTGATTTATTTTCTTGAGTCGCCATAACTACAGTTGCATCCTGAACATTTTCCATTTCAGCAATGTTTTTACCAACAATCATTAAACTCACAGAATCAAAGTATTCACCTTTTTTTACTAAACTTTTAATCATTTTACCTCCAAAAAGATATTTAGTAGTTGTTACGAAATAAACTTTACAATGTACAAAAAAAAATATTTCTCTGACAAATTATACCGTTTATTTCATGACAACTCCTTAGAATTAATGATAGTTAAAAGAAATCCTGTTAACATATCAGAACCGGATGTATGTCCAGCATTATTTACTTCTTGTGCATATTCCAAAATTTTATCTTTTTCATTTATTTGTAATGCTTTTAACAAATTATAAAAATTCTCATAATATTTATTCAAAAATGCGAATTTTAAGAAAGTATTTGAGATAAGATTCTTGCCTATGGAATTTGAATAGCACTGTTCAATTATATTTGTAAGGTTCTTGTGACCAATTTTATTCAGATAATTTAGTGCGTATAAAATTCCACAATTAAAATCATCTCCACTTGGTGTCAGACCAAACCCAAGTCCTTTCATTTTTTTTGCAATTAATGGAAGGTTTTCTAAAGAAATATTTCTATTTATTTGTTTTACTTGAGCAAGAAATGCTTTTTCAAAAGCTGATTCAAAAAATATTTCATTTTCTGGAAACAATAAAAAGCCTAAACTTTTGGAATTCATTACAACATTTTTAGATAGCATTACAATTTTTGAAAGAAAAGTTAAACCATTTAAAAGATAGAAATTATCATTAGAAAAATAATTTTTATGACTTTTATCTATAACAAGATTTTTATCACCAATAATCATCAAATTCTCATAAATTGTGATCGATTGTTCTGCTGTATCTGGAATTATATTTAAAACTATATTATTAGGTCCTGCTCCAATTTTATCGGAAACTAAAGAAATAATTTCATTCTCATTTGTATAATTATGGACATTATTAAATTTGGAATGTAATAGATATGAGCCATCTTTTATGTAATCTCCAAAACTAAGTATTTCCATATTACCTCAATAAATTGCATTCAATTATTAAAATCTCTTATTTGATTTTCATACTCAATGCTGTCAAGTATTTCCTTAGAAATTATTTTACTAAAAAAGCGAGAATGTTAGAATAAGACACTAAAATCTGTTCAAGTTTTAGCTTGTATATTCTTTTTGATAAATTGTAACTGTTCAAGCAATAAAAAATGTATTAGACCATTATTAGGATATTTATAACAAAAAAACTATCTTTATTTATAGTAACTTACCTGATGAGAAACTTGGTTTTAATAGAAGATCTTCTGAAAGATTTTTCTCTGTTAAAAAATAACAAATTGAAAATCTTGACGATTGCACTTGTAAAAAAAAATGTGTTTATTCTTTGCTGTAAAAAACATTTACGATCTAACTTTGAACCAAGATTTTTGTATCCTTCTGCTTTTAATGGAAGTTATATTTGTTAAGCTTTAAAATAGTGATATAAAAGAATTTTGAAAAGTTGTTTTCGTTCAGATAGGTTTAAAGCAAACGAAATTATTAAAATATTTTGGAGGAATAATGCTAAAAGGATCACAAAAGATGTTTCTGAAAAAAAAAGCTCATGACTTAAAACCGGTTATTATGATTGGGCAAAACGGATTAAGTACAGCTGTTATGAAAAGTCTCGATGAAGCTCTTTATGCTCATGAATTGATTAAAATTAAATTTGTTGAATTTAAAGAAGAAAGGAAAGAATTAACAGAAGATATTTCTAAAAATTTAGATTGTGAAATTGCTGGGATTATTGGAAATACTGCAATTTTATTTAGAATTCATCCGGATCAAGAAAAACGAAAAATTAAACTTCCACAATAGTTATATAACTTTTTTAGGGAAATTATGGCAGAAAATATTGTTTCATTAGAAAAAATTGTAAAAAGTTTCTCAGATAAAATTATTTTCGAAGAAACCTCTTTTGGAATTCATCGGAATGTAAAAATTGGATTAGTAGGAATTAACGGCTGTGGCAAAAGTACTTTTCTGAATATTATTGCAGGAATTGAACCTCTTGACTTTGGTAAAATAACTTTTAGAAATAAACTTACAATTGGCTATTTGCAACAAACACCGCAATTAAACAATGATTTTACTATTTTTGAACAAATATATTATAGTGAGAATGAGAATTTTGTTCTCCTTAGGAAATTCCATAAAATTAGTTATCTTCTTGAAAAAAAATATTCGATAAATTTAGCTGAAGAACAGCAACAAATTATTGAAGAAATTGAGAGAAAAGAAATTTGGAAAATTGAAGCAAAAGCAAAACAGTTTCTTTCTATTTTTGGTTTTACGGATTTCAATAGAAAGATAAAAACTCTTTCCGGTGGTGAGAGAAGAAGAATTGATTTAGCAAAAGTTTTAATGAATGAACCGGATTTATTGATTCTTGATGAACCGACTAATCATCTTGATATTGATACAATTGAATGGTTGCAAGAATATTTTGCAGAATATAATGGAACAATTATTTTCGTTACGCATGATCGCTATTTTCTTGATGCTGTTTGCAACAAAATAATGGAAATCAATAGTGGGAAAATCCGTTTTTATGAAGGAAATTATTCAGAATATTTGCAAAAAAAACAAATGGAATTAATTGACATGCATCGAAAAGAAACCAGAAGAGTTTCGCAATTAAAACGTGAAATGAAATGGTTGCAAAGAGGAGCAAGAGCAAGATCTTCAAAACCCAAAAATCATATTGATCGTGTAAAAGAACTTATAGATAAATCTTATCTAACAACAAACCAAGATTTAGATATTTCTTTTATGACAAAAAGATTAGGCAAAACAATTCTTGAAATTAATAATTTGTCAAAGAGTTTTGATTCAAAAAATCTGTTTCTAAATTTTTCACATGTTTTTCAAAAAAATGACAGAATTGGTATTATTGGTGCAAACGGATGTGGAAAAACAACACTTATAAAACTGATAACCACTAAAATGAAAGCAGATGTTGGAAATATAAAAATTGGTATTAATACCCAGATAGCATATTTTCAACAAAATCATGATGAGTTTTCTGAGGATATGAGTGTTATTGATTATATTAAACAATATTCACACAATATTCGTACAGCAGACGGACAACTTCATTCAGCATCTCAAATGTTAAAAACCTTTCTTTTTGATGGCAAAATGCAACAATCAAGAGTTAGCTCTTTATCTGGCGGAGAAAAAAAACGTCTCTATTTAATGAAATCTTTGATGTTTGGCTCTAACTTTATTATTCTCGATGAACCGACAAATGACTTGGATATTAAAACATTGGAGATATTAGAAACTTACCTTGATGCCTATAATGGTTGTGTTCTTGTAGTATCGCATGATAGATATTTTTTGGATAGAGTTATAGATTATCTGTTTATTTTTGAAGAAGATGGAATTAGAAAGTTCCCTGGAAATTATTCAGATTATTTGCTTGTAAAAAGATTTAAAAAAGAAGAAGAAGCAATAATTGAAAAGGAAACAAAAAAACAAGAATTAAAGACAAAAGTTAAGATAAAGAAAAAGACCAAATTAACATTTAATGAAAAGAAAGAGCTTCAAAAGTTAGAAATGGAAATTTCTGATTTGGAAGAAACTCAATCAAAATTATTTCAAAAAATGGAACAAGAATCAGCAACATTAACTCACATCGATTTTGCTGAAATTTCCCAAAAAATTAAGGAAAATGAAGAATTCTTATTTTCTAAAATGGAAAGATGGGAAGAATTGGAAAATATTAAAGCTGAATTAGAAAAATAAAAGCCCCACCCACTGAAGGGGAGTAATAAAGAAATGAATAATGGAAAGCCAACAAAAAAAAGGAAAACCGT
>JAOZMQ010000105.1 GCA_029934195.1 Candidatus Cloacimonadota bacterium
GAGAGCATGCAATTTTATCGTTGAAACTGGGAGTAGTCGGCGAAGTTTTGTATGGGATGTCGCTTCTGTTCAGCTTTTATTGCGGCAATCTTTTCACCGTGTGGCTGATAATCAGCGGGTATATGTTTTGCGGGCATATTTGCAAAATATGGGATATTCGTGAGGGTTACTCTATTATAATGATGGCTGTCAGAAAATAGACGGCTTTTTCTCTGCTTTTTGAAGGGAAACAATCTGTTGAAATTTACATAAAAGGCATCTGAAAACAGGAGTGTATGAATCTCTGATAATGGAGGCGAATGATGGAACAGGGTCTGAGACTCATTTGTGGTATGCCTTGATCCGGAACAACATGGATAGGCACAGGTGTTTGACAGGTATCCAGATACAGCCATGTCATAGCGAGGACGCGCTAATATGCGAGGGAAATTAATGGTACTCCTTACACTCTTAGGAATAGGGTGGGGGATAAAAGAGCCTATCGGGGCGGCTGTGTTTTATGCATGGGTAACACTCTTCAGACCATTGGATTTTGCGTTTGCGCCCCTTCCGAGTCTGGCCCCGATAGCTTTTGCGGTTCTGGTTTTGTCTACTGTGCTCGGAGCCTCTCGGGGGATAATAAAGTTAAACTGGAATATCGGATGTACTTTTTTGCTGATGATCATCGGCGTTGCCTTTTTGTCCGCCTGTTTTGCGCCTATCTCGAAACCAGCATGGGACAAATTCACCGAGGTTTGGAAAATCATCCTTCCCTCCATATTGATCAGTATGAGCATTTCTACAGAGAGGGAACACAGGATAATCATAATAACCTTTGCTGCTTCCATCGGGGTCTGGGCAATCCAGGGAGCGATTCATGGAGCGGCGAGCGGCGGAGCGGCGGAATCTATGAGTATTGGCGGGCAAATGTCAGACAGAAATGATTTTGCCGTGGGGGTATTAATGACTTGGCCGCTTTTTTACTATTTAGGGCTTAACGAAGAAAGAAAATGGATAAGAAGAGGGATATTAGGTGGGGCAGCTTTGGTATGCTTATGTGCCATGGTTTCCAATTCACGAGGTGCGATGCTCGCTTTGATTGCAACTCTGTTTATGAATCTTACAAGAAGAGGGACCAAGAGAATAAAGAATTTGGTTACGACCATGGTCATATTGCCTATGATGATTCCCTTTATACCCCAGTATGCTATAGACAGGATGAATACGATCCAAGTTGGCGGTGAACAGACAGAACCGTCTGCAAATTCAAGAACAATTCTGATGAAGGCGGGTCTTCAGGCTTCAATGGACAGACCGGCTTTTGGCTTTGGCCCGGGATGCTGGGGTATCCATGGACCTAAATATATCCCTGGCGGCGGAATGGGTGACGGAGCAGTGGAACCCCACTGTGTTTGGATAAAGATAACAGTGGAATTGGGCTATGTGGGGCTTTCAATCTACCTGCTGATGTTTTGGCGAATTATTGCCAATTTAAAGAAGATACAAAAAAGATGTCTGAGAATCGGCAGAAAAGATTATTACAACTATTCATATATGTTGCAGTTATCCATAATTGGCTACTGTTTATGCGCCACGTTTATAAATCAGTCATTTTTTGAATATATGTTTCTTGTCATCGGCGTATCAGGAGCTTTCATAAAATCGTGGCAATCTTATATAAAGAGTGCCGAAAAAGTTTAGGGAAAAAAAGAATAGTCTGTTTGGAAATGAAACTATGCATAGAATTTTTTACAACTACGAAGAAACCAAGCTTTTTATAGCACATCCTGATATCACGAATATATTTATATTATTCCTCTTAGTATCTTTTTCTTTGTTATTTATACGCCGGGATGAAGCCGCGTCTGCTTTTCTTGACAGAGTCCAGACAAACCAGTTGAAAGGAATCGCTATTTTTCTGGTAATACCGGGACATTTGTGGATACATGTCTCGGAGGATATCCCGCCTATTATTTTTAGCGGAGACGCGGTTGCTTTGTTTTTACTACTTTCCGGCTATGGCCTTACAGTATCTGTCAGAAAAGAATTTCCGACTGCTCAATATTTTTTCATGCAAAGACTGAAACGGGTGATGATGCCTTATTGGATAGTAACTGTTTTTTTGATATTACTTGATTATATTATTTTAAACCGAACTTACTTTTTCGGAGATATTATGCTCACATTACTGGGTATTAATATCAACTTGGCTACAAAATACATTGATTATGTTCGTTGGTATATCACATTGCAGTTGTTGTGGTACTGTTTATTTTATCTGACAAATTTTAAGACAAAAGGTGCTGTATCGCTTAAATCTTTATTTATATGTGCTGTATTAATATTTTTTATTGATTATTATATTACTCATTTCGGATGGTATCAGATATTTGCTTTTCCGGTCGGATGTGCGATAGGGGCGTATTATGATAAAATCCGCTCGAGCATGTTTAAACATCTAAACAGATATACACTATTTGCCTTGATAATAATAATTTATTCCATTGCATATAAGTTGTATATAAAAGATTTTCTGGAACTAATGATTCCTTATATAGCTCTTAGTCTGATGAACGAGTGTTCCAGTATTCTACTATGCGGTGCCTTGATAATTCCCATTGCCGCACTGGGTTTAAAAAGCAGATATTTATCAGTTCTGTCATTTTGTGGTATAATATCTTACGAATTGTTTCTTCTGCATGGTGCCTTTCTTATTAAATATAATCCGGTTATAACACGGACAAGTTATATCCCAATTTCCATTTCTTTTATTGTGTTTCTGACGGCTATTACTATAGTATCGTATTATGCTCATAGAATTATTGGAAGATGTTTAAAACTGATACCCATTAATCGCTAGTACAACAAATCATAAATTCGTCCCCTCTCTTATATAATAGATAAGAGGGGACGAACTTGTAATTTGTTGTACTAGTACAGCAACTTGTAAATTCGTCCCTTCTTATCTATCATATAAGAGAGGGACGAACTTGTACTAGTGGACTGATAGACGAATCAGTCCATTCTCTACTCTGTCACTTCATTTTTACTTGAAATTGAAGAAAAGGAACATTATTTTGAATAGCAAGAATATATCAAGAAGACAATTTATCAAAGTTGGAGGGGCCGGATTTACTTTGAGCGTATGCCCTTATATGACGAAATTGAAGCGTCAGGAACAAGGAAATAATAATGAAACAATTAGAATCGCCATTATTCAACAGGAGACAGTGCCAGGAGCAGTTGACAAAAACCGTGCAAAAGCGTTCAGGTTTGCCCGGAAAGTCCTGAACAGGGGTGCTGATATCATATTATTTCATGAGGGATTACTTGTTGGTTATGTTGAAAACTTTAAAGAACTGGCCGAGGAAGTAAACGGATCCACAACACAAGCCTTTCAAGTCTTATTACAGGGAACTGACGCTCTTGTTTTATACGGTCTTACAGAGCGTAAAAATGAGAACTATTATATTTCTGCAACATTGGTTGGAGGCAATGGTGTTGTTGCCAATTACCGGAAAACTCATCTTTGGTGGAATGCACAAGGTCTTCGAAACGAAACCGTTTATTACCAACAGGGTAATGAATTAGTTACTTTTAATGTGAAAGGATACAAGAGCGGTGTTATGATTTGCTATGATGGTGATTTTCCTGAAATGACGCGAGCCTATGCAAATTTGGGTTGTACCATGTTATTCTGGCTGAATAATCGAGGAAGTCGGGGACATAGGGAAGTCCGCAGATTGGCCAGAATGAATTCTATGATTATGGCAACATCCTGCTGTTGTGGAAGAAATGAGAGAGGAGAATTTTGTCGGGGCGGCACTAACATAACAGATTCAGATGGAACGCTTATTTCTGAGATATGGAACAGAGAAGGGGTCATCTACGCAAATGTCGTTCCAGACAAAGTGGTCGAAGATCGAAAGAGGAACCCTTGGTTCAGAGGGCAAAGACGTGATCTTTATTGTTAAAATAAGAAATTAAGAATATATATTATGTAAAAAACAGGCTTGGAGGAATTAGTTATGAAATATGATAGAATAATGTGGATCATAGCCACAATATTTCTATTATTTGGTTTACTCACTATTGATATAGAATCAGCAAAATGGGCATTTTTAGGTCTGAGTGTGTATTCCATACCCCTTCTTCTTCAATTGACACGTCCATTTTTTATCAGATATGGAGCATTGTGGTTTGGCATATTTTTACTCGTTCAAACTTTATCATCACCTTATATAATAGATGAGAATTATAAAACATTACCGCCAAACTTTTATCAACTTGTTGACATAAAGGCCGGAATCTCAGGAATTCAAGGTTTGCAATTAATTACAACTGACAATATGGGATTCCGTGTTACTAAAAAAATAGATTATGATTCTAAGAAAAATTATAGAATATTTGCTATTGGTGGCTCAACCACAGAGCAAATATATTTAGACGATAAGAAAACATGGACACATTTACTTCAGGAAAGATTATGTGATTACTTTAACTTTGAAATAGAAGTTATTAATACCGGTGTAGCCGGTATCAGGGTCTGCCACAAGCTGGCTACATTGAAAAAAGTTATAAGGCATAACCCGGATTTGATTATATTTTTAGTTGGGATCAATGATTGGAATTGGCATATTAAAGAGCATTTTAAAGAAGGTCATACTGAAAACAAAATAAGGAATAAGTTCTTGTTAAGAAATACAATGATAGGAAAATTTTTAAACACAATCAAGAATGCTATTATTGAACTGGAAGTAAGAGATAAATCAAACATAATAATAGATTATGGTGAGTATTATACTAAACAAAGAGGCTCTTTATCAAGAAAAAAAACTTTCTGTTACAAACCTGACGCTGTTGTTCCTGAATATAAATGTATCATGAATGAAATAAGCTCTGTATGTCATAATTCTGAAGTTGACTGTCTGTTTATAACTCAACCAACCGGATATCATATTGAGGCAAGCCAGGAATTTAAAAACGGTTTTTGGATGACTCCTCCCAATTGTAATTACACATTAGACTTTGATTCTATGACTCATATCACATCACTATACAATAATTATCTTATAGAATTCTCGAAAAACAATAAGCACTTTTTCTGTGATATAGTTCCCGGTTTGGATCCTTCTTATGATATTTTTTATGATGACTGCCATTTTAACGAAAAAGGTGCAATACATGTCGCTGACTTGCTTTTCTCTTGCATAATGACCGTCATCAAACAGAAAAATGCCATAATAACGAAGTCGCCTGACATTCATTTCTAAACAGAGAAAGAGGGGGTATGGGAAAACAATACAGAAAATATGGAATCATTGTATGTTGTTTGGTATTACTTGGTCTGCTGTTATTTAATACATATTACTTCTTTATCAGACGGGAGGTCGGACCTTTGTATTATGTCCATAAATTATTCTATCTGCCAAAGGACAATATTTTACAGAGAACAATATATCAGGACCTAAGTGAAGAATACGCTTATTTGAACAAGCGTCTGATCGGAAAAAAACATATTGTATTTGTGGGTGACAGTATAACCAAAGGATTTAATTTTCAGGAATATTTTCCGAATCATACAATTATTAACAGAGGAATATTTTCCGATACCACCTTCGGACTCCTGAAGAGACTTGACCGGAATGTTGTAAATTTGTATGCGGACAAAATATTTTTGATGATTGGATATAATGATTTGGAATACCGCACGAATGGAGAAATACTGAGAAATATAGCTGATATTTTGAAACAGTTCAAAACTGAAACTGTATATGTACAAAGCCTGTTATCTGTTGATGCAACTTTGGTAAGTATCAATGCAAGAATTGTTGAGATAAATAAAGGAATTAAAGCACTATGTAAGAGGCATTCGTATGTTTACATTAATTTGCACAGTCATTTTAGCAATGACAAAGGAGGTATTAATCGGGCATATTCTCGTGACGGCGTACATCCAAACGGATCTGGCTACCTGCTGTGGAGTAAATTGGTTGCCCCTTTTATAATTCAGAAGATTGGAAGAGGAAGCGGGCAAACAAATAATGATTAACTTTATAGCAACCAGATGTCGAGGCTTAGAAGAAAATAAGTGTTACATTAATTGCGGAGGATTGGATAAAAACAAACAGTCACGGCTATAGCCTGATTTTGTAGTCCTGTTCTCCGTGAAAGTCATAACAGTTATTTTTTTCTGCCATTAAGATATTTTTGAAGGACTTAATGTGAAACTTAAAACAAGAATTCTTATCATTCGGAGGCAAAATTATGACAGCAATATGCGACAATAACAAAAAATGTATGAATCGGGTCCAGGCCATTTCAAACATGGGTCTTATACATGCAGCTTTGTTGCTGACAAAGAAAATGGTTTTCTTTGTGTCGGCGGTGCTTATCTTTCTCAATTTTTCGAGTCCAGGGCTTGCGGACATGAAAGTGCCGCTTATTGTCAAGGAAACTATGGGAATAAATCGAAATGAGGAGATGATTCACAACGGGATTCCCCTTGCCAAAAGTGAAGGCATCAAGACCACCGCAAATCTTCTCATTCAGGACTCTCAAGAAAAACCTGTTCCGGCGACATTTGAAGTGTTAAGCCGGTGGGCAGGTGGAAAGGACGATTCAGGCAAAGAAATCCAGTGGCTTCTGGTTTCGTTTCCTGCGACGGTCGCAGCAAACACAACAAGTCATTATTCTCTAAGGGCGGGAACGCCTGTAAACCCATCCGCCAAGGTTATAGTAACGGATAACCCGGATGACTATACAATAGACACTGGTTCCGCGAAGTTTGTTATCAGCAGAAAGAATATGACCCTATTCGATTCTGTATCTCTCAGTAGCGGTGACTCTGTCATTTTGGAAAATAACGGCGGTAGTAGTTCCAAAATTAAGGGGCAGTCCTCAGCATCAACAAATGCTCCTGTTGTTACAATTGAACGTATGAATGACCATTATGTATGTATAAAAGCGGAAGGAGATTATACAAATACTCCGACAGGCAGTGTAAGTCCCAAACCGTTATCCTACAAAATTCGGTACGAATTTTTTGCCGGATCTCCGACAGTTGTAGTCTATCATAAATTTTATTGGGCGGGACAGGAGGGAAACCTGAGTTATGGCACCCCTATTACGGTTGATAATGTATCCTTAACCTTACCGGATATGCCTGCTTATTCATCTACTGATATATATGCAGACGCTCAGACATTTTTTACAGGTGCATTGGGAGCTTCTCAAACGGCATCTGTGAAACAGAAGTTGCGTACCGTGTTTGCGAATCCACATGTTGCTACAATAAGTCATGGTACAAATTCTGAAACAACAACATTCGCTTCTCAACCCTTGCTGATAAACCGGTCTGTAAACGGCGTTATCGCTGTGTCTGTTGACCATATGAAATACTTTGAGCCTCAGTCTATCGAAACCGATCATAATGGCAAAATTGTTGTCAATGTGATGGCTCAAAACCAGGCATTTTCCAATTACCAAGGTACATGGGCAAGAGTCGGCATATCTGCCATGGAAAGCGAAAAAACTTATGAAGATATTGTTGCAGAGAATTTAGCACCTCTGAACAATCGCCTCTTTGCATTTCCTGACAATGAATATGTCAGAAACAGCAAAATTTTTCTGGATTTGCCGTTAGCAGGAGCTTCAGATCAAACTTTACAGATCTATTACAGCCAACTGAAAGCGATAACAGCGGCAACAAAGATCTGGTTGGAAAAAGAGAGGTATCATGGATTGATGACTTGGGGTTCATTGACCCGTTATGCAAGTCTGACTGGTTTTAATGAAACAGGTACCGGAACTGGCTGGGACAAGGTCTATTCAGGATCTCTCCACACTGACTATCACAATGCGTGGAATAATGTTGTGTTCCAGTATCTGTTAGAAGGGAACCCGTCAAATTTGTACGATTTGTCTTTTATGGGGGCAAGGCGTATGCTACATACACAGATCATTCAGCCTGACAATGAAGGTTCCATCAGCCAGATGGGTTGGGGATACTGTGGATATCTGAGGTATCGTACTGATGCAAACTCTTCCCACTCCTATTTTGATAATTTATATAATTATTATTATATGACAGGTGATATGGAAGTGATTGACATATTGAAAGTTGCAGGTGAAACCAAAAGGCGTGATTATACAAGAGATGCCGGAAATACGCTCAACGATCAGGATACGGGCGGAGCCAGTTGGGTAAATTATGTGGGCAGAGTTGCTTCACAATTTGCTGCTGTTTTTAATTTTCTCGGCCATACTTATGACGCAGATTTTCTTGATGACTTTAAGCACATGTATAATCATGCGTTTAGTAAAAGCATAGTATTACTTTTCAAAAAGGGAGACACCAAGGAATATGGATTAGTGACTAACGAAACAGATGTGTCAAGCGGATTTCTGACCGGCCAATTCTGGATGGATTCCGAATTTTTTATGCATAATCTGTATGTATTACACAATGAATGGGGCGATATGACACTTGGTTCTTCAAACCTGACAGTTTCCAGAGTATATAAAGCTTTGGCTGAGGGTTTCATAGAATATGCAGCGAAGATTGATCCTGATGGTAAAGGTGACGGCACATGGGGGGGAAATTGGGTTAACAGAGCGGCAGTTAATTATTCTGGAAACAAAATCGGAGGCACTATCACGTCGGTTGTTCAATATATCGGACCCAGCGATCCTTATCTTTGGATAACTGGAAAATCCAATGTAATAACCGCCATTCTTCGAGCTGGCTCGCTGAGCAATACAAGTGAATTAACAGAGTTTGGAAAGCAGGGTCTTGCTTGGCTGACGAACCAGAACGCGTTCCTGAACAGCGATGGTAAACCTTGGGGCAAAGAAAACGGCTTAATGTTCAGCCGTCTGCATCACGGAATGAGTTATCTTGATCAGGCTGGTTCTCCTGTCAGTAATTTTCCAGCACCGCAAAATTTGAGAATAACTCAGCAGGATCAGAAATGAAATCCTTTACTTATCCGATAATCATCCTTATTGGGCTGTT